>DASRSD010000048.1 GCA_035656635.1 Pirellulales bacterium | reverse complement strand
ACGAAAGTGGGGGGTATCCGAAGTCGGCAATGCAACCGTAAGGAGCTAACCGCCTAAGATAAACTCCGCGATTGGGACTAAGTCGTAACAAGGTAGCCGTAGGGGAACCTGCGGCTGGATCACCTCCTTTCTAAGGATTTTCCTAAGCTAGTCGTTGTTAACATCTGACAACTTCCGGCGAAACCATTGTGGAGCAGTCCTTGTGTTGGCACGAAGTCAGCTTTGTCGGGTGTCGATGGATACACAATAAGATATCGACATCACTTAGCCCCGGGTTCGCCCGAGGTTAGACGGCAAAACAAAACTACTGATTGACTAGATAGAACCCGCGCGGGCACAAGCCAGGCCCCGCGGGTTTTTTTATTGCGCTATACAACTTCCCGAATCCAATCCCCATTCCGTTTGGCACTGCGCCCCACTTGCGATTTAGCACGTCCCAATTTCCACACCCGAACCCAGCCACAACGTTCCCCTCCTCCGCTTGCGGTTTAGCACGCCTCACGCGAAAATCTTGCTAAACCGCAAAACGGTTGGAATTCCTATGGTCGTCGCCCACCATCTCATCTGGACCGCTTACGGAACGTGGCTCCCCAACGATCCACGCGGCAGCGGCTCGCACACCGTTGCCGCACCCCTCTTGGCCGAACTCGGCGAACTTCACTACGGCCGCAAGCAAGTTCAACCGGCCGGCCGTGAAATCCGTGAATTTTACCAACACGCCGAAGAACGATTGCTGTTCGACGTCATCCGCTTCGATTCAGAACAAATTCAAATGGTCGCCGACGGGCTCGCCGATGCCATGCATGAATTCGGCTACACTTGTTACGCCTGCGCGATCATGCCCGACCACGTGCATCTCGTCATCCGCAAACACAAGCACCTTGCCGAAAACATGATCGATAACCTCCAGGAATCCACCCGCGTGTGGTTCATCGATCGCTTGCGGTTTAGCAAACCCCGCGTCATTGGTCCCGATCATCCCCTGTGGACCCTCGGCGGCTGGAAGCGCTATTTCGATTCGCCGCAACAAGTTCGCCGAGTCATCCGTTATGTAGAACATAATCCAGTTGTAATCGGCCTGCCTCCACAGCACTGGCCTTTCGTGAAACCTTACGACAATTGGCCCTTTCATAAACGCACACGGTCATAACGCTATACCATCCGCCCGACAACCAATCCGCTTGCGGTTGAGCATGCATCTCATTTGTCTTAAACCCGGTCAATTCGCCCACCATCCCGCTTACGGTTTAGCACACCCCGCTCTTAACCCAAACCACACCCCGCGGGTTTTATTGCGCCGAGTTTGAAATTGTCACCGCGTTCATTTTCGGCCTTCCGTGCCAGGAAATTCCCAGCACGACATTATTTTCTCTTTTTTCCAGAGCTGGAATTGATTTTGTTGACGCCCGTTCTGGAACCGAGCGAATTCGCCCTCGCTGCCTGGCCGCAATCGCGTTATTCTTTCGGCAATTGTCAGCGATTGCTCAGTTCGCTTTGCGCAAGCTGATGCGGCGCGCGCCCTGGCCCAATTTCTCACTTCACAACTGATTGCCTGTACACTACACTCAGCGATGTTAACCTTCGGAGTCAATGTGCTCCGCGACCGTTCTTTGGCAATCCGAAATACAGTGCTCTTGCTATCCGGCCGAGCTGTTCGGCTGTCTGCGCCCGCGCTGGCAAGTGTTGCTGAGCCGGAGAGTAAAACTTCCCGGCTCACAACGCTACTGCCGGCCCCTGAACAGACCTGGCCATCAGGAATCAGACCCTGACCACATTCGCGCCAACAATCGGACAGCCGCGGACGCAAACCCAACATGTTCTGTCCCATCTTCGGCCCCTACCGCTCGGAGTTTTTCGGACAACTCCATTAACTCGCTGGTCAATATTCAAGATTTTGTCCGCAAATAAAAATCCCGGACAAAGTAACTGGCCAGAGCCGTAATCACCTGTTACCGGCCGCTACCAAGCAGTGCGCGTCGCAGCCCGACTGGCGGCACATCGCAGGAGTAAGCACGGGCTTTTCGTTTAAGTCCCATTCGATTTTCGGATCAACGAATTGAGATCAACAAGGAACTCGCAATATCAATAATCTCCGCGCTCAAGAATCGATGTTCAGGGCTTGAAGACCGGCTCGAATATACCCTAGCGCATAGGCCATGCCGGCATGCCAGGGGGCGGCACATGTCATTTGTGGAGCGTGATCGGGAATAATGACGCCATTGAAATGATTTTTTTTGAGAATTTGAAGGACGCGCAATATGTCGATATCGCCCTCGTCAATGAATGTTTCTTTGTAAGTGGGAACCTTTCCACGTACATTGCGCAAGTGAACGTAGGCGATTTTTCGTTGACGGCTGTAGGCGTCGACCGCTTCGTACACGTTTCCTTCGGTCATTTCGGCCAAGGTGCCGACACAAAACTCCAATGCATTGCTGGGGCTTGGGTTTAAATCGAGTAGCCGCTGGTAAAGCCGGGGCTGAAACACCAGCCGGGGCTGAGTTCGCACGGTGGCAAGCGGCGGATCGTCCGGATGCGCTGCCAACACGACATTCGCTTCCTCGGCTACAGGAACCAACGCTTCCAGAAAGTCTTTCAATCGCTGCCAGAGTTGCTCGGAAGTGGCGGTAGCTTCATCTCCGGCGGCTGCATTCTGATCGTAAACCATATTCCACGCCATCCCGCGCGGCATGGGTTTGTCGAAGGGACCTTCCATGCCGACAGCTTCAGCTTCGCCGCGAGCGAAGTTTCCTTTGATGCGACCGGCAACACCGGCAATCGAAAAGTTGTAGCCCATGACGGGAATTCCCGCCCGGCCAATGTTACGAATGATCGTTTTCAAGTTTTCTAACTGTTGTTTTTTCCGCGGGCCATCGAGCAACACGTCGTGCCAGTGGGCCGGGTCAAAATTCTCGATGGCTTCTAGCGTCAGACCTGCCGCATTGATTTCGTGCTTTAGCGCCGCCAGTTCTTCGTAGCTCCAAAGCTTTTGCGGGTCTCCGGCCAGACCCCAGCCAGAATCGTCCCCGACCGGTTGATCATTGGTTGGATTACGCGCCGAGCGAAAATAATCGACCAGATGAATTACTAAATGCGTGCAACCGCATTGCTTAGCAAAGCGGAAGTGATCCATGTCAAGCTGGTGCCGATAAAGTCCCAAACCAAGTTTCATAGATTGAAATCGCGGTTTTTACGTCGCCGTAAGCGCGAAGAGCTAGATCAACAGTACAACTTGCGATTATCATGGTTTCGACAAACAGGTCAAGTTTGAGAGTAAGTCGCTTTTCGAACTTGCAGGCGTATTCCCTGTGCCGAGCGTATTGCGGTTTCTTGCACGGTTGTCATCGGTAGCATCCCATGGAGCGAAGGAATGCCAGTGGAACCTGATCGAATTGCGCATCCAGCGGCCACGGCAACCGGCATGTGGTCGAACGGTGGCTTGCGCTGGCTAATTTGTGCATTGCTGTTCTTTGCAACCACTATTAACTACGTCGATCGTGTGACAATGAGTGTGCTTGAATCTGCATTGCAAAAAGATATTGGTTGGACAAGCAGTCAATGGGGTTACATCAATGCCTCTTTTTTGCTGACATATGCATTTGGTTCTTTGTTTGCAGGCTGGATGATGGATAAGTTAGGAGTTCGCATCGGCTTTAGTATTGCGTTAATATCGTGGTCTCTAATCACGGCAGTACATGCCTTGGCGCATAACGTATTTCAATTTGTGCTGGTGAGATTTGCGTTGGGGATTGGCGAAAGCGGTAATTTTCCGGGAGCGATTAAGGCAACGTCCGAATGGTTTCCGAAAAAAGATCGGGCACTGGCGACCGGAGTATTCAATAGTGGCTCGAATGTCGGCCAAATTCTAGCGGCCGCGCTTGTTCCACTGCTGGCCCTCAATTTCGGTTGGCAAGCGGCGTTCCTCGCCACAGCATTTGTGGGTTTATTATGGGTCTTTTTTTGGTGGCCCATTTATCGCCGACCAAGGGAACATCCTTGGATCTCGCAGACTGAATTGACTTACATCGAAAGCGATCCGCCTGATCGCATGGAAAAGATTCCCTGGCGGCAGTTGTTGCCGTACCGACAGACATGGGCGTTTGCGATTGGAAAGTTTTTGACCGATTCGATTTGGTGGTTCTATGTATTTTGGTTTCCGAAGTTCATGAATAGCCAGTTTGGCATGGACATTAAAACCATTGGAAAGCCGATGGTGACGGTGTATGTGCTGGCTACTTTCGGTTCAATTATCGGAGGGTGGGAAAGCTCCTGGTTGTTGGCGCGTGGTTGGTCAACGAATGCCGCACGCAAAACAGCGATGTTGACGTGCGCCTTGTGCGTGTTACCAGTGATTGCCGCACCGCGCGTGGCAAATCCATGGATCGCGGTGTTGCTGATCGGTTTGGCAACGGCCGCGCATCAAGGATTTTCGTGCAATCTGTTCACACTTACTTCGGACATGTTTCCACGCCGTGCAGTTGGCTCGATCGTGGGATTGGGCACGTTCACCGGTGGGATGGGAGGGTTTATTTTGCAGGTTAGCGCCGGAATCATCATCGAATGGACTCACAACTATTTGGCAATTTTTGCACTGGCCGGTTCGTCCTATATTGTGGCGGTGTTAATTATTCAACTGCTGGTGCCGCGGATAGAAATGATCGATTTATGATCCGCAATGTGTGTTGTCGCGGCAGTGTATGCGGCAAACACATTTGTGATGGGTCAGGCCGTAAGGAAAATCGCGCCGTTTTCGATGGCCAGTTCTACACCGGCGGCTTGGGCGGCTTCTTGTAGCGCGGCATCTAACATCTGGATGGGATTGGAACTAACTTTCATACGCCGCATTAAACCTTCCCCTTTTTTTGTTCCTGCTGCAAGCGTGATTTTAAGTCCACGGCGTTTCACTTTGACCAGGGTTCCGTCTTCCAGCTTCACGTTCATTGGTTTCAGATAAGCATCTACATAATGCGCGCCGATGCCTGATTTGTCATCGGTTTTGCCGGGCAGCTTCTCCAGGGCGGCGTCGTTTACATCGCACAATTTGATTTTCATATATTCACACTTAAATACTGGTCGAGTGCTTTTCGGAACGCTCGGATGTGCTCTGGCGTGCTTCCGCAGCATGCGCCGATGATGTTCGCGCCAGCCTCGACTAGCGGCACCACCCCTTGGACCATGTACTCGGGAAGTTCGTCATAAATGACTTTCATCTCGACAAGCTTGGGCTGGCCGGCATTTGGTTGCGCCATGACGGGCAGCTCGGTCACCTGCTGGTAGCGCTGGACGGCCTGACGGGCGCGATTCATATCCATTCCTGTGCCACAGTTCAAGGCCACGATGTCGGCGCCGTGTTCTTGCATAAACTTGGCGGCCCGTTCAGGATCGATCCCCATCATCGTTCGAAACGTGGAGCTATCTAAAGTTACGTCGTACGCCATAGAGCCAATTACGCAGGGCGCCCCCGCCAGTTTCGCGGCGTTAATACCCAGGAGCAGCTCTTCCAGCGAAGTTTGAGTTTCAATAATGATTGCATCGACGCCAGCATCGACCAAGGCCTGGGCTTGTTCTTCGAACGCTGAACGAACTTGCGCTTCGGTAAAATCGCCGAAGGGTTCCATTAAACCGCCGAAGGGACCGATATCGCCGATGATATATCCCTCACGGTTGCCGAAGGCTTCACGCACGATTTGGACGCCGGCTTGGTTAATTTCGACAACTCTGTCGGCTTTGGAATGGCGATTGAGCATAATGCGCGAACCGCCGAAGGTGTTGGTCAGAATGCAATCGGAGCCGGCTTCGGCATACCGCCGTTGAATTGCCAGCACTCGCTCGGGATGCGTCAGATTCCATTCCTCTCCGCAATTACCTTGCTCCAGTCCGGCGAGCATCAATTGCGTTCCCATGGCCCCATCGCCTAACAAGGGACGATCTTGAATTGCCTCGAGTAATGGTTTTTTCATGGAACCCAGAGCAATCGGCGGTTGGGTTTGGTGATAATTAAGAAATCGCAGTGCTTTGTTGCTGTCCAGGGGCAGCAGAGCCCATTGTATAAGTCGCGCATCATGATTGCGAGTCATGTGGCGCGATCGTGCAGCTTTGCAGATTTTTGAATCCTATGAGGTCTGTATTTCAACGGTTTTCTTGCTGGGACAAAGCATAGTGAATTGTCTCCAGCACAAGGCCCCATTTATGTTTTCGGCTGCTGGGCTCGCAGTAGCATCCGGCGGGATCATTGGTGCGCTGCCAGGAGAGTATATCGTTAAGAGGTTGCCCTAGAAGTGGCCTCTCGCGTTCGATGGCCACCATGAGATGCTCGGCGTTATTCATGTAACGGCACATGTAAGTATGGCCGGTATCCCCAGGCGCAGGTTGGCAGCGCTGGTCTTGAATCGGATAACCTTGCTCGCGCCGACCGAGTTTGACGAAGTAATCAAATGCCAAGGAACGACCCATGTTTGTACAGGTCGTTCCGTCGTATCGGAATACAGCTTCAATCGTGCCGTCCGCATGATGATTGAGCGCAAGCCGTTCTTGGCTCCAGCGCTGCAAGGCTTTCATACCGACAGAGTAGTTGGCGAATTTATTGAGCGCCGGAATGGATGCCGCTGGAATGGGAATGGATGCAACTTGCGCAGCGGGCATTTCGGAATCAAGCGGCACGGATGCACGTTGATACGGTACCCGGCGATACTGGCACGGCAAGAACGAACAGCTCTCGCACGGAACCAAATCCGTAAGTTTGCGCATCGATTGCAAGTGCCGCGTCAACCCGAAAACGGCTAAGAGAGATTTCTTGGGACGAAGCATGCCGGTTTCCAGGGCTTCAAGACGATCGAATAGAATCGGATTTCGCCTGTGTTTGATCACTTGCAGCAGCCGGGGCTGCTCGGCGACATCCCACTCGGGATAACCTGGGCTATAGTGCGGCAGCACTCCCTGCCCATGACTTTCGGCCCAGGCGCACAATCGAGCGCCCGTCATGGTGGTAAGGTGTTCGACGACGGCAGATCCAAACACTTCCAGAAAAAAATATTCATCCGGCTTTTCTTCATGCCAAAGTTTTTGCGATTCATGTTCCAACTCCTGTCCAGCACTTACGGCCACAAGAATCGCAGCATGCGCTTGGGCCTGCTGCAACAAGCCTTGCAATCGGGTACTACTGAATAAGGCGCCGTCGATATGCACTGCGTCATTACGAATTTGAAAATCGTTCGAGTGCCGTGCGTAGACCCATGGGCGGCCATGTTCGGTGTACCAGTTGCGGGCCCAATCGGAAAGCTCGCGGGCGCGGCCCTCAATTACGCGTTCGGTTGGGTAACCGAGCAGGCGCTTGTACTCTGCTGACTGGACATTCACGTCAGGAAACGTATCGGCAAGTTCGAGCATCCGATCGCCTTTCGTTCAGTCCATCACAAATGCCACGCTGTGCGCGGGTTTGAATTGACAGCCCTCGACAAAGAAATCGAAGAAACGGGGATGTGTTTCCAAGCGGCAATGTTCGACTTGTTTGACTACATCTTCCAACTGCTGGCGGTGTGAATTGGAAAGCAATGCAACACACGCGCCTTCAATGGCGGCGTTGCCCACCTGTGCGAACTTTTCATCGGGAAGATTTGGAATGAGGCCAATGCGCCGGGCGGCGTCAATTTTTAAGTGCCGGCCGAAACCACCAGCCAGATAAAACATGTCGACATCCTCAAATTGAATGCCGTAGTTGCTGAAGATTGTGTATAGTCCGGCCACGTTGGCACCTTTGGCTTGTGCCAACTCGTTGACATCGCTTTCCAACAAAAAGATATTGTGCTGCGAATCAATCGTAACGCGACTGACGCCATCTTCGAAACGACCCATGGAATTCATGCGATCAGTGCGCAATAATTCGCTAAGCAAATCGACTAATCCGGAACCGCAAATACCCTGTGGCGCATCTGTGTCAATCACGCCCAGATGAAGCTCGCCATTGTCATGGATTGATACATCTTCAATGGCGCCAGTAAGACCAGGCATGCCACATGAAATCGCTCCGCCTTCAAACGCCGGACCCGCCGGGCAAGAAGCCGCCAAGATGCGATTCTTATTTCCCAAAATGAGCTCGGTGTTGGTGCCAATATCCATTACCGCAATCAAACGATCTTCTTGTGCCATGTCGACGGCAAGCAGGCAAGCGGCAGCGTCAGCTCCTACGTGGCCACTGATAATGGGCGCCCCATACACACGGGCCAGCGGGTGAATGGGCAACAGGCATTTTTGCCCCGTGGAAACGAGGCTGGTCGTCGAACGCAGCCCTTGGACCACCTCGATTTCAGTAATCGAGCGATAGGGGTTTTGCCCAATCGAATAGACATTTTGACGGAAGAACAAATCGCGCATGGTGGAGTTGCCAACCACCACCATCTCATAAATGGTGCGCGGATCGACCGGAAACTCTTCGATGGCGTGGCTGAGATAACCTGCCAGGGTCCGCATCAATAACTTGCCAGGATGCTCCGTATCGTAATGAATGCGAGACATGACATCGGAGCCGCCAAAACGCTGCGGATTTTCCAGGGAGGCGTCGGCAATGAGTTCGCCGCTTTCTAAATTAAGTAGGCGCAGAACAATGGTGGTCGTTCCCAGGTCCATGGCAATGCCATGAATTGGGCCCCCGCAGCGGTCGATTTCCACGCCATCGATCAAAATGCGATTTCCATCACGAGTGACCGCAGGATCGAGTTGCGGTTTTTGACGACTTGTTGGCAATTCGAACGCCTGACGTTCGATACGCATTTGGCCGCGCCGCATGGTATGGCAGCGAACCTCGCCGGAATCGGCAATAATGCGTGTGCGGCACGAAAGGCGAAACTTATCGCTCAAGTGCTGCTCCTCAACCGTTGGCGATGAAAGCAATTTCATTCCCTCGACCACTTCCACCAGGCACTCTTTGCATTTACCGTTCTTGTGGCAGGAGGTCGGAACGGTTACGCCCAGTTGTTCGGCATGGTCAAACAGCGACACCCCCGACACCGCCTGCATGGTGAGACCATTGATCGTGAGGTTTGTTGCCATGGACGTCTTTTACCAATTAGCCTGTGCGTCAAATTCAGCTATCAAAGCATCGGCCACCTCTTGGGCAGTGCCGGAACGGTCCATTTCGTCCGTCCAATGCCATTGAGCTAGATAATCGTCACTTCCTTGAAGGCCACGTTGCGCTGCCAGCACATCAATGCGTTCTTGAAATTTTTGATCCAGCGGCAGGTTAACTTCGTTGCCGTGCTCGTCCTCAACCTTGATTTGCGAGGGGACTTCCTGCCAGAAGAGAACTCGGTAAGTGGCCACCGTAGCGCCTTATGCCTTTGCTTTCCCGGCCAAACGCAGGAAAAGATCAACCGCTGCGGAGGCATTAGCGCCATAACCGTCCGCACCGATTTCGTCTGCGAACATTTGACTTATGGGAGCGCCTCCCACGGCCATTTTAATTTGGCTACGACCCGCCGCTTGAAAGCCATCGATCACCGTTTTCATATACGTCATGGTGGTGGTAAGCAGCGCGCTCATGCCGATGATGGTCGGATTACATTTATCAGCGGCGGCCATAAACTTTTCGACGCTTTGATCCACCCCGATGTCGTGCACTTCAAATCCCGCTCCTTCGGCCATCATGCATACCAAATTTTTGCCAATGTCATGCAAATCTCCCCGCACCGTGCCCATGAGCAGCACACCCGCACGGTCCATGTTACCGTCTTTTGAACTTAGCAAAGGTTTGAGGACAGCCATGCCAGCTTTCATCGCGCGAGCGGCAATCAGCACTTCTGGCACATATAAAATGTTGTGCTTAAAATCTTCACCCACGACGCTCATTCCAGCGATCAGCCCTTCGGAAAGCACTTCTTGCACAGGACGCCCCTCGGCCAAGGCGTCCTTGGTCATTTGCTCCACTTCCTTGGCTTTGCCTTCATATAGGCACTGATTCATTAAGGCATAATCGAGCATGAATGCAAATTCTCTCGTGGGAGCAGAGGGGTTGATCACTGTTTACGAGGTTAAATATTGATAAGACGCGATTTCGTCTCCGAAAGAGCTGTTGGATTTAGACGCGGGCAGCGTTGAATTCCTCAAGAGCCTCAAGCATCGCAACAATATTTTCCCGTGGCATGCCAGGGCTTGTGCCTCCGCCGACGGAAAGAATGATTCCTTCACCGCCAGACCCTTCCAGCACATCGAGCGTCGCTTCACGCACTTCATCGGGCGTTCCCCGGACACCAATTTCCAACGGATTTACGTTGCCCATCAAGCACATGCGGTCGCCCACCCGCTGTTTAACTTCGCGAATATCTTTTTGCTTTCCCCAATTGAGCACGTGAAACCCGGCGTCGGGCAAATGATCGAGGCAGGCATCCACTTCGGCGTCATTGTGGTAGACCTTCACCCAGTCTTTCGGAAAGGCATCGCAAATGCGCTTCAAGTAGGGATGGGCAAACTCCATGTAGTGATCTTCATTGATGAAGCCAACGATGTCATCGAGAATGAAAATGCTTTCGACGGTGTCGCCCATTACTTTGTGCTGGGCTTTAAGCCAATCGATGATCACCCGAGTGCACAGGTCGATCAGTTTGTGGCATTCTTCCGGTTTTTCGACCAACTCAACCATGAGATTGGTCGTGCTGCGGACAAAGCCGGCAGTGCATAGCGGACCGCGCGAGGTAATCATCGGCAAAATGTAGCCCTGGTCCAGAATGCGTTGCTTAGCCATGCCGATCCGATGCAACGTTAAAGCGGCGAAGGCATCCGCCTCGACTTCGTATTCCGGAAATTCCGCGATGTCTTCCAAGCGGTACAGCGTGTGGTATTCGCTCGGCGTGTTGTCTTGCCAAAATTTAATTTTGGACCCCAGTACGGAAGGTTCGGCCGCCATGCCATATTCCATCCACCAAGAGGGAACGAAAATAATATCGGTAAATTCCCGCATGATTTTCAGATTCGACTGAAACCATACTTCCGGATCCAGATAGTAATCCATGTGCTTGATACCCAAGTAGCCGGGAATCCAGGGGCTGTCGATGATCAGCGCCATGGGCACTTGGTCGAGTTTTTCAAGCCGGGCGGCACGCTTGAACGTTTCCCATTGCTGGGGCAGCATGGCAACAAATTCTCCACAGCGAAACTGGTTTCAACACGACCAGCGATTGCCAGTCAGAAAAATACACACCGCATTATAACCCGCCGAGAAATGGCATCTCAAGCCACAAGGCGGCGCCAATTGATATTTTGCGCCGCCGCTTCCGCTTCCGCTTCAATTCGTTCAGCAATCACTCGACGGGCTGCGTATTGAAAATCCGGTCCCCGGCGTCCCCTAGGCCGGGCACAATGTACTTTTTGGCATTCAACTCCGGATCGATGGCACACACATAAATTTGCGTGTCGGGGAATTGAGCAAACACTTCGTCGATTCCTTCCCGAGCTGCGATGATCGCACATAACTTTACCTGTGGCACGCCCCATTCTTTCAGCGTGGCCAGCGCTGCCACTGCGGAACCGCCGGTGGCCAGCATCGGATCAAGCACCAATGCGACATCGACCGGGCTTGTTCCCTGGATGCGGCTGTAATATTCGACGGGCGTCGCGGTCTTTTCATCTCGATACACGCCCAAGTGCCACACTTCGGCGCCGGGTATCAAATTCAGCACCGGATCGACCATTCCCAAGCCCGCACGCAAAATAGGAATCAGCCCAATGCGCTGGTTCAATACCTGTCCGGTCGTTACCGCCAAAGGAGTTTGCACGTGGGCTGGCGCTAATTCTAAATCTTTCGTGGCCTCGTAGGCTAACAACAGGGCCAATCGCTGCACCAACACGCGGAACTCCGCCGGCGGCGCGCTTACATCGCGCAGGCGAGCCAAATGATTGGCAATCAGCGGATGCTGCACCTCGAATATGCCCGACATTCGCTGCTTCCTTTCCCGCGGCGCGCTGGGCCGCAATTGCGTTTGGATCGTCATGGGCACACCTCTGTCGAATAGATATGAACTGCGAAACCTGCGGCTAATTCCAAGCTTACTACAATTGACAACAAATGGCCAGCGCCGCTGAATCGTCCTTGCTTCTGGAGGCCGTCAACTTTGTGCGTGGTCGATTTGTCGCCTATAAGCAGCAAAGTTCGCTTGTTCCTGATCGTAATCGAGACCATCCCGTTGGCTCCACGTTTGAGGAGAAAGGATTCCGGCCGCGTTCTCGATGCGAAACCGCTGGGTTTCCTGCAGTTGATCGCGCACCACAAGCGAAGGCGGCACCGTCAGAATATCGACCAGGTTTTCCGTTTCAGCGGGCAATTTGCCCGCGGCGACCGCGCTCCTTACTGCACGCCACATAACGTCCGAGTCGTCGCACACTTGCTCCGCTTGCAACCGTGCGAACATCCGTATGGCCGGGCCTTCAGCCATCATCGTGGACGAATAATTGGCATTCGAAGCGTCGGAGCTGAGCATGAACTCCGGCATCACCAACCGGCTGGCGACAGCTCGCAACTCAGCCTGCAAGACCGTAACGAAATTGGCCGCATCGACTCCGGCTGCAGGAAAGTCGTATTCCACGTTGGCATTGGCATCGAGAATGGTGCCTGGTCCATAACGGCGGAAGGTGCTGGTGCGACCGGCATTGGGCGACGTGACGGTAATATCGGCCTGATTGGCCACAAATTGCTGCACGCCGGTGGCGGTTCCCTGGCGATGCTTTCGGATGAGCGCAATGGCCGATTGTATTTCAGCCACGACACTCATATTTCGCAATAGCTTTTCGGCCCGGCGCAGATTTTTTCGCACGGGATAAAACAGCGGCAAACCGCGGCGAACGTTGGCGTCGACATTTGCTTTGCGATGTTGAATCTCGGCCGCATCAACCAATTGGCCGTCGATGAAATATCCCAGCACGGTTTCCACGTCGTTACGATCGGTAAGAATGCCCAGTCCCGCTGCTGGATTGCCGGCCTGATCGGAGGGCGTGAAGATTTGATCCGGCTCGACAAAGCGCAGCCGCAGCGTGCCATCGGGCGCCACAAAGTATCGCAAGAATGCCTCACCATCCCGGTCGCGCCGACGCACAATTTCTTGCTGCCGTTGGTGCCAATGATTGGCGAACATAAATTCGTTGATGACGCCCTGCACGCGCGCCACCAGCGCTTCTGCAGTTCGATCCGTGCGACCTGCAGGCGGATCGGTAACGATTTTCCGCGCCGCGACCCGATACGAGTGTCCCGGGCCGACAATGTAACTAATTCGGTTCTCATGGCCATTGATGGCAAATTCGTTTTCCAGCGCCAATACGCGACATTGCCGCCGAATCTCTCCCAAGTGTGCTTCACTGGCCGGTCCTAGCATGGGCGACCCGCCGGACGTGCCGTTGCTGCCCAGCGGCAGCCACCAATCGCCATCATCGGTAAAGGGTTCGCGCGGATCAACAAAGCTATCCCACAAGTCGTCGTACGCTTCGAGCAGGCGTTTTTCGAGCCGATCGAGCGTGGGTTGAATTGAATGTGACATGATCGTTCTCCATTTAAGTGGGTGGATTGGCAATTAAATTGGCAGCCGCGGGTGAGGCACCTAAATCAACCGGCTTCCTAGGCCGTCATCCATGGGCGTGGGTTGCAAGTACGCTTCGGCCAGCCGCAGCGCCATTTCGGCGGCGTCGGGCCCGTCGTCATGCGACGAGATCGGAAACTCTTTCATTTGCTCCAATAGCATTCGCGTGCCGGGAGAATTGGTTTTGAAGTGCAGCCTTCGCGCGGCCAACAGCGGTCCCAGCCGGCGAATGCGGACCGCCTTGTTGATTCGATTTTCAATCGAACAGGGCGCAATGCCTACCATGCCCTGCCTTACGAATTCAGCGGCAAAATCTGCCCCCAGCAATTCTTGAAACTGGTTGGCTTCCAGCCCGAACACATGCGGCTGAAAGCGCCGACAGAGTTCGATTCCATCGGTCACCATTTGCGGCGACGGCCGCCGGGCCAAATCGGCTTCTAAATACAACTGCCCTTGTTGATCAACACCCAGCATCACGAAGGCCGAATAGTCGCCATGTCGGGCATCGGCTCCCTTGCTGGGATCCAGCGCCAGGGTGCGCAATCGCAAGTTTGCCGGCCACTGCTCGAACCAAATCCAATCGCCGAAGTACGATTCGGGCCATTCGCATTGTTCGGGATTGACCGGCGTGCTTTGCTTTTCTCGTTCAAAAGCGGTGCTGCCGCTTTCGCAGCGCATGCACATGAGGGTGTATAAATTTTCCAGTTCCGGCCACAACAGCACCGCCCCCACGTCCATTCGCTGCTGGTTTTCCTCATAGAACATTCGAGCGGCGGCTCGTGCATCAAGCCGCTCAATATCGCAATAAATTTGTTCCCAGGCATGCCATAGGGGCATTTCGTCCGGCCACTGTTCAATTGCCCGAAAGGTTCGCGAAATCCACCCGGGCGTGCGGTGCAATTCCATCGCCAGGCACTCGCGATGCAGCGCCGTTCCTAGATTGATCACGCTGGTGGAAACTGTGCCCGCTTTCATCAGCATGCCGTGAAACCACGCGCGGGAGTGATCGCGGGCCAGGGCCGACTGAATGTGGCTGTCGTTTTGCAAATCGTCGCACACGATCAACGTGGGACGATAGAACCTGCGTCGTCGGCCGCGAATTCGCTGGCCTGTGCCGAAGGCTTCAATCATTACGCCGTTGGGCAAGATCACGGCGTTGCCGCGCCACACCGGGCCCACGCCGGCCGATTGTGGATAAGCCGCCAACAATTCCCGATTTTCGAGCAATTCGGTTTTCACATTTTCCAAGTGCGCGGCAGCCTGATGCTTGGTATCGGAAACAATCCAGATGTAGGGCTCGCGGCCTGTTAATGCTTCGCGCAACACATAGGCCAAAGTGGTGACGGTCGATTTCGCGCTGCCCCGTGGCCCGGTGACATTCAGCTTGGCGCCGCGATTTCGCAGCATGGCATCTAACTGCTCGGCCAGCCAGCGATGCATTTGCGACGCCGGCAAACGGAAATGGTCGGGCAGAAAAGTTCGCGACCAGGAAAGCAAATCGGAATCCAGCGCGCTGCCAGTTTCGTGACCGTACCTTTCCTGCAGGCGGTGAGCGCGATGAAACAAGCCATCGACTTGCTCGCGCCACATTCGCGGGGTGCGCCAGGGGTGGGGAATATCACTTGGCATAGGGAAGCTTTTTGGTCGAAGGCGTGGTGAGCGTTTCGTGAGCAACCTTGGCCAGTAATTGTCGCAAGGCCTGTGGATCGCGCGCGTCGGGAGCGTGTTGCATGGCTTTTTCCACCAGGTGATCGACCACGTCGTGCAGTTGGGCCATGGGAATGGTGTCGGGGCGGCGGCGTTCGTAACGCTCCGGAAACATTCGCTCCAAGGCCCAAGCCGCCGCGCGCCAGTATTTTCCTTCCATGGCCGCGTTGGAAATATTTCGCAGGAACGCAATTTCCGGGCTGAGCTCGGTTTTGAGCAACCGTTCGGCGAACTGAGGATCGCGCTTGGCCACATTGCGAATGGTTCGCGCGGAGCATCCCACATAGTGCGCCGCCATTTGCCGTGTGCCGCCCAGCGACAAAATGGCGCAGATTTCACGCTGTTTGCTTTCGTCGAGGCTGGTTGTTTTCATGGCAGAAAATGTTTTCGATGAGAAATTATGATTCGCCAAAAGGGCACATTTCTCGAAAGAAACGCGGTGTTTGCGGTTTATACTTTCCTCAATGTTTCCTCTTGAACTGGGCCATGCTCGCTGTGCTGTGCGCCGTGATATTCAAACGAAACGACCGCTCGGCCGGAGCTGCCACGGTAGCCGGGAATGAATCGCTCCGCGTGGTGAGCGCCCGTCTTCATCACGTTGACCACGCGCCATTTGGGCGAGCGCCGGCAATGAGCAACCAGCGCCGGATGGCTGGCAGTGACGTTCAAACGGTTGCCGTCAGCGCGATGCAAATCGGCCACGGCTTCCACCACCCGCATGCCTATGCCCACCCCTTGATAATCGGGCAAAGTAACAATGCGCGAAATTCGCCAATGCTTTTTCTTGCCGATGACCGGCAGCGTGGCACAGAACGAAACCGGCTCGCCGTGCCACAAAGCGACAAAGCAACGCGCCATTTTGCTCAGGTTGGCGCTTAAATAGTGATGCCGCGCAAACAACCGCCACACAGCATGTCGGCAACGGTGGAGTTGCAGTTCAATCGTCGGTCGCCGAAGTCGCCTCCCGTATTGCGGAGCTTGGGTTTGGGAAGCGGGCTGCGGAGCCGCACCATCGTCAAGGTCGTAATGCGTGAACTGGCGCGTGGCCATGTCGATGACCCAGTCGGGCGACAGCCACTCCAAAATGTCGTAATGGCACGTGACCGCCACAAACTGGCAATCGATTTGCCCGCTACGCACCGCCTTGGCGACAGCTGCAGATCCAATGCGGGCCACATTGCGATCGACCACGCTGGTAAATTCGTCGAAAGCCACCAGCGAAGATAGTTTGTTGGATAACGCCCGCGCCAAATCGCAGCGAAATTTCTCTCCACCGCTAAGGACGTGGTACGGCTTAACCCAGGAAGGAGGCGAACTGAAGCCAACCGCAGTCAGCAGGCCGGTAATTTCGCGAATGGACAACTCGCTAAAACAATCGATGACGGCCCGATTCGCCGGCCATTCGATTTTCTCGATGAATTGCTCGCCGAATAGCCGGCGCGCTAGCGTGGTCTTGCCGCTGCCTGAGGGGCCGACGATCACACCGATTTGCCATTCGAACTGTTCCGGCCCCGAGAGCGCTGGCACGTCGACGGCAAATTGCTCGCGCACTTTTTGAGCCAGCGGCACATCAAACATGCCGGCCACTTGCTGCACGCGGAATGAATCGTACACCGGACATTCAAGTTCAACATTGATCAGCATGAGCGAAGCCTCTCGTCGCAGGTTCTAAGTATTTTCAAAGGGTAAGCACGCGGCACTTGTAACCCTGGGCGGTCAATTGCTCGAACAGTTGTTGTTGCTGCGCCTCGTCGTCGCACTCGACGACAATTTGGAACAATTCAGGCACTTCGATTACTCGGTGCGGCTGGTGGGAATCGTGCTGAGATTTTTGATTTGCCCCGGGGTTCGCAACCGTGTCGAGCATGCTTTGCACAGCAGCGTTTTCGATGGGCACTTTCGCCAGCAGTGAATGAAACGCCTCGAGATCGACCGTGGCCATACCGCTGAGCGGATCGTAAGTGGCCAGCAGTTTGTCCGCCTCTTCGTGCGACAAATCAAGGACGAGCACCGGCACCAGTAAATCGGGCGTGGTTTCCGCGCGCAGATGACCGTCGATTAGCTCCAACGATCCGTCGTCTAATTCCCGAGCCAATAACGCGCCGGCATAGCCAATTTCGGCCAGCACGCCGCGCAACGCATCTTGCTGCGCCGCCGGATGAATCCGCCAGTTTTTCGGATTGGGCCGCAAGTCCCGGGCAGGGACACGGCGCAGCTCTTTGATGCGATCGCGGATGTGCATAAATATCGATTGGTTTGATGTGGGTTTGGCAGAAAACGATGTAACAGCTGAACAACGGAAACAAACTGCGAAGTTCAAAGCAGCAACTGACGATTAGCCGGCCAGCGCAGGTAAGTGGCTCGACCATTGGCACTAATCGCCAGTTGCCGTTAAGGCAAGTTAGCGCGCGCGTACTCGCACGCGGCTAATTTGGACCCGCGCCATGCGCTTGGGATGGTGCACAACCTGGTTCACTACGACGTTGGGGGTAACCACCGCCGGCGTGGCCAACACGGTGGCAGGCGCCACGATGGCTGGAGTCGCCAGAACCGCGACGCTGGGCACCGCAAAACTTTGAACAGCGACTACCGGCGCCGCCTGGGCAACCACCGGCACTGCTTGGACGGCGATGGCGGATTGCTGGCAGACATCGCACGATGCGGCGCTCACCGCCACCTGTGGGCACGCTGTGGCAACTTGCGTTGCCAAAATTGTGCAAATCAAAGCGGAAGCGAAATGTACGACTTTCATGGTCTTTACTCCTAGGTGTGAGGATCAGGGAAAATTCGTAAATATCAGTCAGGTTTTTTATCGGGGGGCGAGGCTGGGGCCGCCGCAGGCAATGCGCTTTGGTGCGATAACTCGCCGATGATTGCGTTTCGTTCTTCCGACGAAAGTTGGCTTCCCTTGGGCATGCGGTTGGTGATTACCGCCTGAATGACTCTTAGCCGATCGGCGGGGGAAAGCGCACTGGGCAGTTGCAGTGAAAGGCCTGCCTTGGGAGTTTGCCCTCCGTGGCAGGAAGCGCAATGCGCGACCACCAGCGATGACGGATTGGGCGCCGAAACCATTGGCGGTGCATCTGCCGGCGCCGCCGGAGCTGCGGCAGCGGGTGGTTGAGAACTGGGCAGCACATAATCTGCCGCCCGGCCTTGCAGTTGCTGATAGCTGTAGAAATAAGGCGCCAGCGGTGCAACGGGCACTCCGACTGGCACGGCAAACGGAATGACGACTTGAACTTCGCCGCTAGATTGGGCCGACACTTTCGTCTGGCAATTGGCCGACAGCGGCGATGCTCCAGCGGCTAACAGGATCGATCCGGTAATCGAGGCGAAAAACATTGTTCGTGGCATGATGGGACTCCGTCTTAGTGGCGCGATGATTTTTTATTTGGAACTATTTATTTGGCGGTGTGATGTTGATTCGGTACGCTTGGGCGGCTAATGCCGCTTCGGCAAAACTCGATTCCCACTGCCCGCGCAGCACGGGTCGATCTTCAAGCAGCAGCAAAATGATTGGATCGCGCGTGGCAAATAATGCTTGCCGGAATTCAGTCGGCTGTAGCCCAACCTCAACGGCTGCTTGCTGCGGTGTCACCGGCAGATAAGCAAACTCTCGGAAGAGTGCCGCCAGCGATTCGGCCAATTCCTCCGGCTTCATGCCGCCAGTGGCGCGGGCGACGGCATCGGCATAGCTTTGTCGGTCGAATTCCATCTGCCGTTGCAAACGCGGTTCATCATAAAATTCGACGGCTCGCTCTACGACATTCGGATCGGGGCTGTACAAATCGACGTGGCCGGAGAGCAATTTGGTTTGGTCGTCGACGAATGGGCGCAGGCCAGCCTCCCGATGGCAGCGAATGCAAGAGATCAGCGGAACCACAATGCCATCGCCGACCGGGTCCGAAGTATCTTTCGCCACTCGATCCGGAACGGAATCTTGACGCTTGCCGGCGGAATTGAAGAGCGCGGTTCGCCATAAGCCGTTGGGCGCCAGTGCAAACCATTCGCCCAAATCAAATTTGAGAGCCAGCCCCGCTGCGGAAATTGGCCGCCGCAGCGGATCACGCTCCGCGTCAACACGCTCCACATCGAGCGTGGAGTAAACGCCGCCGAGTGGTCCTTGCGTCCAAACAATGCGCCGTGGCTTCGCGGTAACGCCGCTCAAAACCAAATTCGCGCCGGCATTGGCGCGCAGCCGGTCGACCACCTCGCGATCTACGCCCAGCGATTTGAGAAATTCATTCTCGGTGTTCGGGACATTGGCGAATTCGTAGTAATGCGGCGTGGTGGTCGCCTGAACGACGAAATAATCGGCCCGCAGCAATGCGCCACTTGAGTGCGTTGCCGTTCGGAGGTATGCGGCGGCGGTCAGATCGGTCCAGCCGCCGTCGGTGGTAACCGTTTTCAGTTTTTCGGATTGAGGCGAAACAGAGGTCGAAGTCTTCTTCTTGTCTGTTTTTTCATTTTCCGACTGGGTAGCAATAATGACTTCGGTGCGTAAATGGAAATAAGAATCGGTCTGCGCCAGTTTTTCCCATGCGCTGGCCCAGGCGGAAAATTCATCTGGGTTGGACACGTACTGGTTGATGTTGAACCGAACCAGCGTAGGCGTGATCGTCACCGGCTGACTAATTGCTCGCCGGTTTGAAAGCGCATTGAGCACATAGCTAACCGATTGCGCCGCCGCGCGACGCTTTGCTGGATCGATCGCATACAAGCTGAGATACCGCGTCGCTGGTTGTATTTCCGGCGACATCTGCTCGACGTCGACGGCCGCAGCTCGAACCTCCTCGGCAGGCGAAGCAATGGCCATCAAACCAAGGCAAATTGACAGGGTGGGCAACATGCGTGGTGTTACTCGCGGCAAGTGATTTCAAAACAAACGGTGGATGGCAAAAACGTGCTACGCGGCCGGCAACAACTGCTCCAGCAATTGCAAAATTTCGCCCAGGAGCGAAAGCCAGTGACTCCAGTCGATCGTCAATTGAGCGGAAGCAGCGACTGAAGATTGTCCTCGAATACTTGCGGGCACCGGCGGCGGGGTTTGAAGAAGAGTCTCCAAATATTGACCAACTGCCAGTACCAGGTTGAGCAGTTGTGGATTGGCTTGAATGGCTTGCAGCCATGTAACCCATTTCGAGCTGAGGCCCATCGTGCCTGCCAAATCCAACAGAATTTGAACGGCACTTTGCAGCTGGCTGGTCGAACTGAATGGATCGGACAAAGCGCCGAGTTTCGATAGCGCTTCCAATAAATCGCGCAACGTGCTGAGGGTTGGCAAGGTCAACGAGTTTGGAGAATGGGACGCATTCATGATGTGCCTTTCGCAGAAAAAGTAGAATTTGGCGGGATATGATTTTCCGGGAGCGTATTTCTCAAGTGACCGATCGACGCGGCAAGTTCGTTTACGGCCCTGGTCATTGCGGCCGCATCGTCCAGCCGCTGAGCGCGCTGGCTGGCCATCTCGCATAAAAATGCGTTGCGGTCGATTCGGTGTTCGCCGCGCTCGGCCGCTAATTCATTGCGGAAGTGATGGACCAATTGCGGAATCGTCTTAGTTGCGGTGTACCACGTGTACCAGCCGAGGATGGCCGTGGCCGTAAGATTGCTCAATTCTGCAACCGGCGGCTGCCCCGTCAGAGCTGCAATCGTGGCAACGGCAAACAATGGACCAAGAAGAATTTTCATGTGGCAACCCGTGCGCATAAAAACAGCCCACGACCGGAAACGTCCGGCGGCGGGCTCGGGAAGATACCGTGCAGCGACAACATGGCTTGGAGGGCCATTAGTGATCGTGCGTACAGTATCCTAGCGGAACGGGTGGCCCAATTTCAAGAGGCACAAAAAACGGCAGAAAATCCGCGCGGGTTAAAGTAGGCCGGCAAAAGCCAGTGGCCGCTGCAGAAGGGATTCGAAAAAGTTATCGCGCGGGCACGGCTTGAGATTTTTCAGCCAGTCGGCCGCGTGCCCCACCTTCGTACGCGCTGAATTCCGCCCAAATAGGAAAATGATCGGACACTTCCAGCGCTTGGTTCAGCGTGAGATTGAATTCTCGCATGACGTCGAACACGCCGGCATGACCCGTAAATTCCACCGTTGCGGTGCGATCGAAAATGATATTGTCATACGTTTTGGTGCCGCGGGTATTGGTTGGCACGCCGGAAATTACCCAACTGATATTGGGAATTTGCTTCAGCAATCCGAATTTCTTTTCGTCGGCATTGAGATCGCCCATCAAAATAATGTCGTCTTCTCCATGACCGTCGTTCCGCACGGCACGGTACACTTGCGCCAGAGCGTTCAGTTCGGACTCTGCTTCGGCGGGCTCGGTGTGAATGTCGATCAGCGTAAAGGTAAACGCCTGCTCGGGCGGCGGTCCCCGGGCGCGGAATGACGCAACCATTGGCGGCCGTTGGAATAAATTGTCCCGATCGTCGATGGTATAAGCCGAGCTGCGATCGACTTCCAGCGATTGGGTGTCGAAGATGAACGTGTACAGTTCCTTATCGTTGGTACGGCCGACGCGGGGGCCAACGAGAGAATCGTAATGGCGGCCCGTTGAGTTAATAAGTTCCACGAACCGCGGCACCACATCGTCCGTACGGACTTCTTGAATGGCCACCAGATCGAACTTGCGGACAATCTCCGCCAGCACTTGCATAACCTCGGGCTTGTTGACTTTAGTATGGCCAAAAACTTGGATGTTAAACGAAGCCATTCGAATCGTGTCGGCATTGGTTGCCGGCACAGACGCGTAACTATCTCCACCGTGCGCAGTGGTGGTGGTGGCCTGCGAACGAGGTTTAACGGAGACTTTATCCAACCCATTGAGTTGAAAATGCTGCAGAAACCAATAGCCGCCATAGATGAGGGCGGTCAGCAGTGCGACGGAAACATGGCGGCGACGCATGATTGTTCTCCGAACAGAAGCAGCAAGATCGAATGGGCGCTGTGCTTACAAACGACCCAGGCATCACAAGAACTGCCCGGGCCGATGCTTTCCTTAGAGGCGGCTAAAGATAACGCCCCGGCTTTAACTGCTCCAGGGCAGTTCGGCTAGCGCCGAGCTTCGCGGACGAGATGTCCAATTTCCGGAAGAATTAGTTTTTCCATTGCCAAGCGAACGGCAGCCGTGGAGCCGGGCATTGCTAGCACAATGGTGCGGTCGATCAATCCGCCAATAGCGCGGCTCAGCATGGCGGCGGCGCCGATCTCCTGATAGCTCAGCATGCGGAAGATTTCCCCGAAACCCGGCATAGTTTTCGTCAGCAGGCCGCTGATCGTTTCAAAGGTTTGATCACGGCTGCCAACCCCAGTGCCGCCGGTCAGCAAAATTGCGTCCAATTTGGGAAGTTGCTGAAAGTGGGCGATGGTCTGGCGAATTCTGTCAGGCTCGTCGGGCACAATCTCCCAGGCGACGACCTGATGTCCAGCTTGCTTCAGCGGATCGACAATGGCGCGGCCGCTGGTGTCGTTCTCCAGGGTGCGAGTATCGCTAATCGTAATTACCGCGGCGAAAACTTGCGTCGGGGATTGTGCGCGGTGTTCTTGAACCGATGCCGAGGACATATGTATTAGATTGAGAAAAAGAGTGACGGGTAACCAGCAAAATATCTCTCCAATAAAGGCATTCCGAGGCAAAGTGGCCGGCGGAAGCCGGCGCGATTATACTTGATAGTGTACCCGTTCCGGAACTCGTGCCAGTAAAACCGCCTGGCAAATGCCAGGCAATGCACCGCCATGCCAGCAATTTTTCGCTTATTTTCTGCCGCATGGGCGATAATTCTTGCACTCTCCATTTGCGGGGCGCGCGCAGATATTTTTGAGTTGAGCAGCGGTGGACAAATTTCCGGAGAGTGGATGAATCGTGACGAGACGCCGCGGCAGAAGTACGTCATTCAGACGTCTGCAGGGGCGACGCTGACTTTCGATCGCTCGCAAATCAAAAAAGTTACCGCACAAAGCCCGGCGGAGTTGGAATACGAAAAAATCCGGCCCACCTTTGCCGACACTGCCGAGGACCAATGGCGATTAGCCGAATGGTGCCGCGAAAACTCTTATTCCAAAGGACGGCAGGCGGCACTGGAGCGAGTTTTGCAGATCGACCCGGACAATCGAAAAGCGCACATGGCACTGGGCTACAGCCAGGTCGATGGCCGTTGGGTACAGCAAGATGAGGCAATGCGCGAGCAAGGCAAAGTCCGGTACATGGGGCAATGGGTTTTTCCGCAGGAGAGAGATTTGCTGGAACAAAAACGCAAGGACGATTTGGCCGAAAAGCAATGGTTCACCACTCTGAAGCGGTTGCGAACCGGGCTGGACGATCCTGCCAAGGCCGATCAGTTGCACGAAGAATTAAATAAGATAACCGATCCGTTTGCAGTTCCGGCACTTGTGCAAGCGCTCGATTCCGAACGCGGCCGGCAAGCGCGAATCTGGTTTTTAGACACACTGGGAAGAATTGCAAGTGTGGAAGCGGTCAAGGCGATTGTGGAGCATTCTTTGGGTGACTCCGACGACGAGCTGCGCTTAACATGCTTTGATGAACTCACCGGCAAGGCAGCCCAATTGGCGGTGCCGCTGTATATTGCGGCTCTCAAAAGCAAAGACAACGCTCGTGTGAACCGCGCTGGCTATGCGCTAGGAAAACTGGGAGACAAAACGGCAATTTTGCCGCTGATCGACTCTTTAATTACTACGCACACTTATACGCTTGATGAAGGAGCGAACCCGGGCCAGATTTCCGCCGGATTTTCGCCTCAGGGGGGCGGCGGAATGACCATGGGGTCAGCCCCCAAGCGAATCCGGCGCGAAATGACCAATCAGCAGGTATTGGACGCTTTGGTCACGCTTACCGGCGGAGCAAATTTTGGCTTCGACGAACATTCTTGGCGGAAGTGGTATGCCGCGGAGAAAAAACCTCCGGTCGTCGATACCCGCCGTGGCGAATAATTGCTTCTTGAATTGATACTGGCTGCTGCTTCATTTGTAAATCAGAGCAGCAGCGGTATTGGGAAAATCTAATCGAGAACTTCGGTGCGCTTAAGCCGCCGCTTGGTCCACGGGCGCTAGATTAGGCTTCCGCTTGGCAAGCGTCCATCGGCCAAGGACTGACAGAGCCACGCGGTCTTCCAGATTTGGACGGAAGATAGTCAGCAGGGTCAATGGCAAATACCAGCCCAGCAATTGACCGCCTCCCAACGCATGCCAAAATTGGGTGCCCAGCATCACCGCCGCGGAGCAACTCAGGAGGGTTCCCAGATTTTTTTGAGCCGGCCAAATGATTAAAGAAATGCACATCGCCACAAATGCCACCAACACGGGTAGGCGATAGGCAGGAACGTTATAGCTAAGGCCCCAGAAGCCCTGCAAATTATCCATGCGAGGAAATATCCATCCGAACATTTGCCGCAAATCGGTTGAAAACGAATGACTGTAGGGATGGAAATACAAATTAGCGACTAACAGCAACAACATCACCGCCACGCCGATGGCAAACCGCATTCCCCCCCGCTTCCAATAAAAACTGCACCACAATGGAAGCAGAAAAATGGGGTAATAAAAGATTCCGATGGCTAAGCCCAGCAGAATCCCGGCAATCAGCGGCCGCCGGTACATGGCTACGGCCCAAACTAAAAAAGCGGCAAGCAAAACGTGGTAAACCTGGCCGATGTGGGCCGCGGTATCCATGTAATGTCCGGTAAGGATCGCCGTGTAAGGCAGCAACAAGTATAGAACCGCCGCGGCGATGCCCGTTTTAATGTTGTCAAAATGGCGATAGCCAATTACCACCAGACCCAACACCACGGCTAAGTAGGAGAAAATGGCCACCATCCGAGCGGTTGCCAGCTTCAGTGAATTTTGAGCCTCGGAAGTGGCCGGCAACGCCGGCGATTCTGCAGGGTGACCTCCCTGAAATAGAATTCGCGTGGGCAATTGGAAAATATCAAATAGCCAGGGATACCCGGGGCCATAAAGGACAAGTGCACTCTCTCCGGCAGGCTTGTCTGTGTCGCGGTCCTCCGTCTTAGGTTCCGTCACCGTTGGAGTGGGCGTTACGTCAATTGTTTCCGAGGCTATGTGTTTGACGGAGAGTTCGCTGGCAGGTTTGTTGGTAGCCACATTGGCCATTAGGAACAGCAGCAATGACAAGCCTAGGAATGTAAGACCGCCGGCAGAGAGATTAGGCTCCAACAACGGGCGCCGGACCATCAACGGATCTAACAGCATTCGCACGAGGAACAACCCAACCATTACAAACAGCCAGAGATAGCCAGTTTGCTGGTAGGCCGGCGAGGCCGTCTCTTGTCCGTAGATTACAAACAACAAGCCGGGAGCCAAGAAGAGCAGCCCGATCAAATCTAGATTTCGAACGCTCCACAGGCGATTGAACTTAAAGTACAACGAAATAATCAGCAGCGACGAGAGGTAAACCCAGGTGGTCGGGCTTACGCGTTCGTAATACAGAAGAAAATCGCTCATGTTCGGCAAAACGGGAATGGATAACCCGCTTCTCCTATCTGAGCTAATGGTGCCATAAGCCTTTTCAAAATGGGAGGCTCAGATAAAGATGCCCAATCTCCCCGGAACCTGTCGTCGAATTTACATGAATGAATAAAGCCTACAATACGCCGTATTCCCAAGATTGCAAGCCCTGTTCCGGAAGGCAGTTACGACTAAAAAATTCGCGAGTTCGCATGCCCGATAGGCCAGCCGATTTGTCGCCGCTGAATGCCGCGCCGTCACATCGGAAAACCGCACGATGAGCAAATTGGCCTTACGAGGAAACCCGAATCACCAATTGGGTTTGCATGGTTGAGGAGGCGTCGGTGCCTCGGAACGATCCAATCGTGGGTGCTGCGGCTAATGGGTTGAGGCCAGCGGCCACCGCTACGTGACGATCGGCAACGGCCACCCCCTGCCCCGGATCAAAGCCGCGCCACCCAGCGCCTGGCAGATAAACTTCGGACCAGGCATGCAAATATCGATCGCCATCGTCCTCTAATTGTGACTGATACCCGCTGACAAAGCGCGCCGCTAAACCGGCAGCGCGACAGCATTCGCCAAACAAAACTGCCAAATCGCGGCAGGTTCCTTGCCGCGATTGTAACGTCGTCTCAGCCGGAAATGCGTCCCCTTCGAGGCGGATGGTTTTTTGGCAATTCGTACTAATCCAACATGCTAGAGCCGTCAAAAAAGGAATCGTTTGACGATTGGTTTCCGCTAAAATTGAATCGACCAGCGCAGTAACTGCGCTGCCGTTGGATGTGTCGGTGATGCGGTACGGAGTCAATACCGGACAAATATCTGGCCGATACTTAACCGGCAGCTCCACCGCAGCACCATCCAGTAAAAAGTTGAATGGATTTATGCAGGTTGTTTCCACCACGCTATTCACGCCAAGCGACAACGCACACGTCGGGCTGCTGAACCAACACTGCGTGGCGATATTGCCGTCGACATCCAAATATTCAGTTATCCCTGCCGGTTGCGGGTCTACCGTAAGTTGGTAGCGCATTAGCCGCTGCAAAATATCTTCGCGCGGCCGAAGCCGGATGATTAACGGTTCACAAAACACCATCCGGCTATATGTGTAGCGGGTGATGTGCTTGATGTGAAACAGCATAGGATGAGACGCGCCAAGAGGAATTCAAACCAGTGACGATCAGCATTTGCCAAGCATGGAAGGTTTCAGTGATACGATCGGCCGTAATGATTCTGAAGGCGCTCAACCGCTCATCGGGATGGTTTGAGTGTGACGTTGCTCAAGACGCATAAAAGCCTGATTCAGCCATTGGGATGGCAATTCGTTGAGTGAGGCCCGCAATCGTTCTTGCCACCACTGGCAGCTTTCCGCCAGATCGGCCTTTTCATAACGGTATTCGTACATTTCTTGGCCGCCGCTTTCAAACAGAACCACGTCGAGGGGAAAGTCGACCGTGGCGCTGCTGATGCGCGTGCTGTCGAACGCCAGGGCGCCGACCTTCAGCGCCAGTTGCATGCCGTCGGAATACTTAAGTGTCCGATCAAGAATTGGCTTGCCATAGCCGGTTTCGCCGATGATGCAATACGGCGTGCCGGGGCCAATTTCCACCCAGTTTCCTTGGGGATACAACAAATACAGCTTGTGTTCTTTATCGTGCTTCAGTTGCCCGCCGACCAGGGCGTGAAAATTAAACAGCAGCTTGCTGTTTTCGAGCGCTTCCTTGTCTTCCGCGGCCACGCGCCGAGTTTGCGCCGCTAACGCATTGACTGCTTTGTGGAGACGATCGAATTCCGAGGTGGTCTCATCCAACGCTTCCTCGAAATACGTGATGATTTTGTCCCGCACGCTGCGTAGGCCCGAAGTCATCACGAACAAGGGATGCCCTGCGTGATGAAACACGGTGAGCTTTCGTGCGGTAATGCATTCGGCGCCTGAGGTAATTCGGGTGTCGGCAATTCCAACCAGTCCGGATTCAACTTTCATGCCCAGACAAAAGGTCATTGGGTAGCTCCATGTCGATTCGAAGTCGAGAGTGGCACGGTCTGCTGTGCAAAAAACGTCGTCTGAATAGCCTCGCCGACAAGATTCAAGTTTTTCTGAAAGCTGTCAATAAACTCGTGCAGTCCACGGTCGATAATATCGCCAATTTGAGCGTAATCCAACTCGGATCGAAGTTGACCCATACGCCGTTCCGCTTGATTGCGGTACGTGGTGGGAGCCGTGCCGGTAATGGCGTGCAACGATTCTTCCGCGCCGCGCAAACAAAACCGCAGCGCGCGGGGAAATTCGGCATTCAGGATTAGAAACTCCATAACCTCGGTGGGAATAATGCGTCCATGCCGTTTACGGTACATTTCCAAGGCACTTGCCGATTTTAATAATGCGGCCCACTGAATCGCGTCGGTAGGTGTGCCCACGTCGGCGGCACTGGGCAAAAGAATATAATACTTCACGTCGACAATGCGAGAGGTTTTGTCTGCCCGTTCCAGCAAACGACCCATTTGTGCAAAATGCCACGCTTCCCCGCGCGACATCGTGGCCTCCATAATTCCCACGATCAACTGCCCACTGCGCTTGACGTTGTTAAAAAACTCAAACGGATTGTCGCCGGCACGTCCATTGCGGGCCGCCTCCTTCACGAGTAAATAGAATTTATTCAGCTCTTCCCAAACCGGAGCGGCGATAATTTCGCGGATAGTACGGGCATTCTCGCGAGCAAATTTCAGACAGGAAACGATTGAGTTTGGATTCTCCTCATCAAAGGCCAGCATGGCCACGGCATTTTTTTGATTCGCGGTGCCGTA
The DNA here is from genome assembly GCA_035656635.1 of Pirellulales bacterium. Taxonomy (NCBI): domain Bacteria; kingdom Pseudomonadati; phylum Planctomycetota; class Planctomycetia; order Pirellulales; species Pirellulales bacterium. Next base: position 19,255 of record DASRSD010000048.1, on the reverse strand, counting down.
ACGCTTGTAGAACTGCTCATGATCGCCGCTGGTGTAAATGAGCGGGTCCCATTGATTGGCCAAGGTGCCGCCCAAATCAAGCGTCAGGTTCAAATTGACGTCGACGAAGCGCGCAGCATTTTCCGCGCGCTCAATGTAGCGGCTCATCCAGAAGACGCAATCGGCCACTCGGCTGAGCATACTTAATCCGCCTGAAATGTATCACTTGTTTACCACGGTGTAATCACGGTGTGGCGATAATCCACTACGTTTTGGCAAGAAGATGTTGCGTTTGATTGTCGACTTGGTGTTGGGGAAAGTCTGGCTGGAGCACCCAGGTATCTTTGCTGCCGCCTCCCTGAGACGAGTTAACCACTAATGAACCGCGTTGTAGCGCGACTCGGGTTAGACCGCCGGGAAGTACAAAAATATCTTCGCCATAAAGGATGTAGGGCCTCAAATCGACGTGGCGTCCTTCAAAATGGTCGTCGACCAAAGATGGCACGCGCGAAAGAGCCAGCATGGGTTGAGCGATGTATTCGCGAGGCTTTTCTCGAATGCGTGCAGCGCACGCTTCCCGTTCGGCGTGCGATGTCTTCGGGCCAATCATTAAACCATAGCCGCCGGATTCGTTGGTCGGCTTCACGACGAGTTTGTCAAGATTTGCTAAGACGTGAGCGCATTGCTTAGGATCGGCGCAAACAAAGGTCGGGACGTTGGACAAAATAATGTCCTCATTCAAATAATATTTGATGATTTGCGGGACGAAAGCGTACACAGCCTTGTCGTCGGCAATGCCGGTGCCAGGGGCGTTCGCTAGTGCCACGTGGCCAGCGCGGTAGGCGCGCATTAAGCCCGGCACGCCTAGCATGGAATCGGGCTGAAACGTTTCAGGATCGAGAAAAATATCGTCAATGCGCCGGTAAATGACATCGACGCGCTGAATGCCCTGGGTGGTGCGCATGAACACGTAATCGTCGAGCACGACCAAGTCGCGACCTTCGACCAGTTCCACGCCCATTTGCTGAGCCAAGAACGAATGTTCAAAATATGCGGAATTGAAAATTCCGGGAGTCAGCACGACAACGGTAGGATCGTCCGGCAACTGGGGAGCCAAATATTGCAGCGTTCGCAACAGCCGCTCCGGATAATCTTCCACCGAACGAATGCGCAGGCCTTCAAAGACTTGCGGTAAGGTGCGCTTCATGACCTCGCGGTTTTCCAGCACGTACGATACGCCGGAAGGACAACGCAAGTTATCTTCCAGCACGTAGAATTGCCCATCGCCATCGCGCACCAAGTCGGTGCCTGTGACATGGGCCCAAATGCCGCGAGGCGGATTCAATTCGGCACACGGGGGCAAATAGCATTTTCCCGAGTGGAGCAAATACTCCGGCACCACGCCATCCTTGACGATTTTCTGGCGGTGATAAACGTCGTTGATGAACATATTGAGCGCTGCAATGCGCTGCTTAAGTCCCCGTTCGATGATTTCCCACTCGGCGGCTTCCACAACTCGCGGCACGACATCGAACGGCCAAATTTTCTCAGTGCCCGCCTGATGCCCATACACGGTGAACGTGATGCCCAGGTTCATCAGGGTGCGTTCGGCATCGCGCTGGCGCCGTTGCAGTTCCCCATCGGAGAGCGACTCGATGCGTCGCACCAGCGCCTCGCAGCGTGGGTGCGGCGAACCGTCGGGGCGAAACATCTCGTCGTAAAAGCCATCGGAGGAATAACTGGTGAATCGCATGATCGAACGCCGCCAGTGCAGTCAGGGTTGTTGCCCAAGGAATAGCGAAAATCGGACGCCGGGTCACTCGTCACGCAAAAGCGGCGTGCCTCGAGCATCGGCAGTTATGCAAAGCTTATGCCACATAGTACAGAATGAGGGCTTTCTACGGCGAGCCGATCAAAACTTCGGTTCCACACTATGTTAGCATGGTCGAAAGGAGTTGGAGAATAGGTCGTTGCCCAAACGACCAACGGTTGACTGCTTAATCTGTGTGCAACCTTGCCGAGATTGTAGGGGACTTTCTTGCGTCGAGTTGCCTGGGCAACTGCTCTGCGATAACTTGGAGGCGAAGCAATCCACTGCATAAAATCTACCATCGAAAGGAGACAAAGTTGCCCGTAAGTTCTCCCGTCAAAACTGTCAGCGGCCAAATTGTTGACATCATTAACCAACGGATTTTTTCGGGCACGGTCCATGTCGCCAATGGACGGATTGCCCGAGTCGAGGAAACCGCTCAGGCCGAGAACAAATTTCTCCTGCCTGGCTTTGTCGACGCGCATGTGCATATTGAAAGCTCCATGCTCGTGCCCAGTGAATTTGGCCGTTTGGCTGTAGTACATGGAACGGTAGCAACGGTGTCGGATCCGCACGAAATTGCCAATGTGCTGGGCACGCCCGGCATTCAATACATGATCGACGATGCAAAGCATTCCCCGGTGAAATTTCATTTTGGGGCCTCCAGTTGCGTGCCGGCCTGCAGCTTTGATCGATCAGGAGCCGTGCTTGATGCGGCAGAGGTTGCTCGCATTCTGGATGATCCGCAGATTAAGTACCTTTCGGAAATGATGAATTTTCCAGGGGTGCTTCACGATGATCCGGAAGTGATGGCCAAGATTCGCGCTGCGCACGGGCGGCATAAGCCAGTCGATGGCCACGCGCCTGGATTACGTGGCGACGCGCTCAAGAAATACGCCGCTGCTGGAATCAGCACCGATCACGAAAGCTTCACGTACGAAGAAGGCAAGGAGAAAATCGGCCTGGATATTAAGTGCCAAATTCGTGAAGGCTCCGCGGCAAAGAACTTCGAGGCTTTATATCCGCTGATCGGCCAGTATCCAGAAATGTGCATGTTTTCCAGCGACGACAAGCACCCCAACGATTTGGTCGTTGGGCACATCAATCAGCTCGTTGTACGGGCAATTGAGCGTGGTCAGCCGATGTTCGCTGTTTTGCGGGCAGCATGTGTGAATCCGGTTTTGCATTACAAGTTAGATGTCGGACTGTTGCGGCCAGGCGACGCGGCGGACTTTATTAAGGTCGATCATTTGAGCCGGTTCAATGTGCTGCGGACTGTCATTGACGGCCGGGTTGTGGCCGAACAAGGGCGTACTCCGTTGGAACGTGTTACGGCGCCAATCGTCAACCAATTTCGGGCGGAGCCGTTAAATGCGAAGCAGTTGATCGTGCCTGCTCCCACAGAATCAGGAAAAATGCTACGGGTGATTGAAGCCATCGATGGGCAAATCGTCACCGGCAAAATGAGTATCTCACCAAAGATTGAGAACGGACGAGTTGTCTCGGACGTTGCTGACGACGTGCTTAAAATTGTTTTGGTCGATCGCTACCGTGGCGGACAGCCGGCCATCGGTTTTATAAAGAATTTTGGACTTCGGCAGGGCGCTATTGCGTCCACGGTATCGCACGATTCGCACAACTTATTGGCCGTGGGCGCCGACGATGAATCAATTGTTCGTGCAATGAACTTGCTGATTGAGTGCCGCGGCGGCATTAGCGCGGTAGGGAGCGCGGAGGCAGAAAAGATTGAAGCGGTTTTGCCGCTGCCCATCGCTGGACTGATGTCGCCTGACGATGGCCACCGGGTCGCACAGGAGTACTCCCGAATCGATGGTTTAGCCAAACGACTGGGTTCCAAACTTGCTGCCCCTTATATGACCCTGTCGTTCATGGCTTTATTGGTAATTCCAGCTCTAAAATTAGGTCCGGATGGATTATTTGATGTGAATGAATTCAAACCGGTTTCCTTATGGGAATAAAATGCGCTTCGCGGATCGGCTGCCGCCCGTCTTTTCAATCAAACTTTTCTACCGCCGAAAATTGCTTGGTAAATCACGAGCACCAAAATGGCGCCAATGATTGATAGCACAAACCGCCAGCCGGCAATATCTAATTGTTTGCCGATGAAACCTCCTATGACCGCTCCCAAAATTCCCAAGGCAATCGTGGGCAGACAACCCCGAAAATCAGTCGGTCCCGGGAAGAACAATCGGGCAATTAATCCGGCTAAGAACCCAAAGATTAGCCAAGAGATGATTTCCATTGGGACATCCTTCGAAATGGTGCCGGAAATGTCCGTAAATCTTTACCGGACAAGAAAACTGGCGGCTTTCTGCGGGGTTTAAATGTAAGCTGGAGATGTGCTGGCAACAACCCATTGCGGTCTTGGGCTATCTGGCCTGAGAACAATACAGGGTTTAGACTTACGGCAGGGAAAGCCGAAACCAGCCAGAACCGGGCATAAGCAACCGGCGCACCGCCGGAAATCGCTTGTTACCGAAGGGTTAGGTCTTTTGACAGCACTTCTATCCGGCCTGAGGAATAACCTTGGCGATTAGTGAATCGTCCGCGTTGAATCATCAGCTGCACGATCCCGACGTGCGGCTCATGCTGGAAGTGCGCGACGACAAAGCAGCCGCCTTCGAAGAGTTGATGCTCCGCTATCAAAACCGTTTGGTGACGGTGCTGGAGCATCTTGTAGGACGGCGCGACTTAGCCGAAGACCTTGCACAAGACGTGTTTTTGCGCGTTTATCGCGCGCGAAAAAGGTATGTGCCGGGCGCAAAGTTTTCCACATGGTTGTTTACGATCGCAAACAATGTGGCGTCGAATGCGCTACGGAGCCAATCGCGACGGCGCGAAGTTAATTTGAAGGGAAGGCCCGGTGAATCGACCGGCGCCAATGCGCTAGATCAAATGGTTCAAGATGCTAGCGGCCTGATGCCAACGCGTCAAATCGACAAAAGCGAGATGCGCGAAGTAGTGCGCGAAGCTGTCGGAACATTAAACGAAAGACAACGGTTAGCTGTGCTCTTAAGCAAGTTTGAAAATATGAGTTACGAAGACATTGCGGAGACCATGCAAATGACGCCGCAGGCCATTAAGTCGTTGCTGTCCCGCGCTCGGGGTAATTTGCGTGCGGTCTTGGAGCCCTACTTGGAACGTGGTGAGTTGCATACCAAAAAGAATCATCAGGGCGGATGAACGTGAGTGGCGGGCAAGGTTTTTCCGCAGCATTTTTTGCACTTTGGTCCTGTAACTTGTTCGTTGTTGGTGAGTGATTATGTCCGACGAATCTTCAAACATTCCCAATTCTGAGCAGTTTGACGAGCAGCTTGTGGCCTACCTCGATGGCGAGCTGGAACCGCAGGCTGCGCGACAAGTAGAGAACATGCTGGCCACGGAGCCTCAAGCACAGCAGCGGCTCAATCAGTTGGCAGCTTCTTGGGATTTGCTCGATCAATTACCCAGGGCCACTGTGGACGATTTGTTCACGCGCACCACGGTCGAAATGGTCGCCTTGGCAGCGGAAGACGAAGTCACCCAAGCCAAACGCGCTGATCCAGCCAAACGCCGACGACGGTGGTTGGAGGGTGGCATCGCCGCGCTTGCAGCCGCAACGGTCGGCTTTGTGATTGTGGCGATGACGCTGCCCGATCAGAATGATGCCCTCCTGCGCGATTTGCCGGTGGTGAAAAATCTGGAGCTTTATCGAGACGTGGGCGATCTCGACTTACTCAAACAACTTCAGAAGGCAAATTTATTCACGGAAGATGCCAGCAGCTCGACGCCTGTCAGTAAGAATTCCGCCAGCGATAATCATCCAACGAACGGGGCCGGCGCTGCTTCGTCGGCAATTCCCTCATCGTTGGAGGAGCGGCGGGCCTGGGTGGCATCGCTAGATCCGGCTCAAAAAATTGCTCTGCGCGATGAGCTCGAAAGGTTTTCCGCTTTGCCGCCCAATCAGCAACTAGCTTTACGTAAGCTCGACGAGCAGCTGAGTGCCGATAAAAATAGCGATTCATTGCGGCGCATCATGCAGCGCTATTACGATTGGCTTAAAACTTTAACGCCTACCGATCGGTTTACCGTCGTAGATGAATCGGCTGCTGTCCCGGACCGCATGAAAGCAATTAGCAACCTTCGACAGCGCGAAGTGCAACAAGCACTCGCAATGTTGGACCCTACTCAAATGCTATTCAAGGATCACGACAATGCCGCGGTGCTTCGCTGGATGCGCGAATTTGCTGATATCCACGAAGCAGACCTGCTTTCCTCGTCTGCAGATTCTAAACGGCCTGAAACGCAAAAATCCGACGATCGCCGCCGCCGCCGTCCGGTGGCACTATCACTACAAGAGTGGTGGGGGCCCTCGGCGACGAGCATGCCGCCCGTAACTGCAACGGACATTCACTCCTTACAAGCGCTTCTATCGCCGGAAAAACAACAGGAGCTCGATGCTCAAGCTTCGCTGCCCGACCAAATCCAATTGATCCGTAAATGGATTCAACACGCCGGGGAACTGGCCGTAGTAAATTTTGGACGTAATCGTAATTTGCCTAATGCTGAGCGATTGAAGCAATTTGAAGAACAGCAATTGAGCGCTGATGAGAAAAAAGAATTAGCGGCGCTCCCCCCTGCGGAAAGATCTCGCAAGCTCATGGAATTGTGGAACAAGCATCGCGGGACCGACGCCACGCGTTTTGGCGGATCTGCTGGCAGGCAGCCTGGCGATTCGCCAGCTACAGGAGCTCAGAAGTCCAGCGATCACGAAAATGCCGAGCCTCCTTCGGATTGATGTGCTGACTAGATTGTTGCTTTTCGTAACGGGTGGATCAACCTGCTGCAGAGAGCGCATACTTCAGACGGGCTTCGGACAGTGCTCTTTCGCGGGCGATCAGCGCTCGTATCCGGCATAACCTGCAGGGAGCGCGCACTAGGCCGCCGCAGCCGCGGCAACGCGTCGGCATTACCATGCGATCAATACCTTCATCCGGAATTTTGATCGAATAATTAGGCCGCTTACCAGCGGCAATTGCGCCAACAGTGCCGCGGCTAATTCCCAGTTCTCGTGCGATTTGCCGTTGCGATACTGTTCCTTTAGCCAGCAACAGACGAATTTCATCGACTTTGGCTTGCGGCAACACGTCATTCCTCCCTGGAAATTGTCGATCGTTACGTGCCTTACAACCTTTAGCGCCCGGATTTTGCAATTCATGTGAGTTGGAGCGCGGAGCTTTTGTGCGATCCGGCTCAAGGATAGCGAAGCCTCATTCCCAGTCGGCATCGTTCAGGAGTTCGTCAGGAGGAAGCTCCGACTCGTCGGGATACGCTTCAAATTCAAAGTCGTCATAGACTTTGTCGTCGAACGGCTCTGGATCGAATGGATCGTCGTCATCAAGATCGTCCCAGTAATCTGGATCACGACGCTCTTGATCGTCGTCATCGTCGAAACGTAACCGGCAACGATTGGAAACGGTGGTCGGGTAATCTGCCGAAAGAATGCGCGGGTTCTTAAGCAAGTGGGAAAATAGCTTGGAAACTTCCATGACAATTCCTCGTCGCATGAAATAGCGGGACCTGATGCAAAGGGACCAATCGGGTGACGAACCAAAAAGGTACCTAAAAATCCCTCTCGATAATGTACTTATGTACACCATCCCAACGGGAATGTCTACCAAGTTTTGGGCCACACGAAAATTGAAGAAAAACCCCGCTGGAACGGATTCCGACGCGGGAATATGCACTGGATGCCTGCAGTTTGTGGAACTGGAGCGGGCTGTTACAGGCTTAGCGCAACTCGCCAAAACTTGGAGTGCCCAGAGATGTAGTTAAGGCATTTCGGGAAGGAATAAGTACTTCGATTCACCCGGCTGATTCACTAACTCAAAGGCAAAATTTGCCTAATCGATTTGCTTGCTTGTGTTATGGTGGGATGGCAAAAGCTACGCAAACCTTGCGGTTCCCTTTCTCAATAGTTGTGAGTTTAGGTAAACGCAACGTCATTATCCGGTCGAAATTAACGACAGGCCTTATTCCAATTTCGCTGCAATCACCATGGTTTTGATTCGCTGGGCAATTTAGTCGCTATGCGGCTACCCTTTCTTTGGTTGCGTTGACAGGATGACAATTGTGCCGAACGTGGCGTGTATTATTCCCGTCGTAGGTAATACGGAAGGGTTGGAGACCACACTGGTTTCCGTCTTGGAACGCCGCAGTGAGTTCTGTGAAGTCATTGTGGTCCTCAATGTTCCATACAGCGATCCTTACCACTTACAGGGTGAAATCCAGATTATCCAAGCGGCGCCCGGTGCTCGACTTGTCAGCTGTATCAATCGGGGCATTTCTGCAAGCCGTGCACCGATTGTGCATCTTTTGGCCACCGGATGCGAAGTCGATGAGCATTGGACAGAGCAAGCCTTAAAACATTTCAAAGATCCGCGCGTGGCAGTTGTCACGCCGGTAATCTTTGATCGAACCAACCATCAGCGATTATTGGCAGCGGGCGTCCAATGCGGCCTCGGAGGAAAAAGAATTATCCATCGCACGACGCCAAGTGCCTCTGGCTCACCTGAAACCTTACTTGGCCCGTTACTCCAGGCAGCGTTTTATCGCAAAGTCGCTTTGGAAGCTTTAGGCGGCGGCCTATCAACCGACGTGGGCGATGATTTGGCGGACGTTGACCTGGCGTCCTTTTTACGGCAAGCAGGGTGGCGCATGGTGCTGGAAATTCAATGCCGAATATTCGCGGATTCTATTGCAGAAATTGCGCCGGGCGGCTTTTTCGCCGGACTATGGGCCGAACGCTTTTATCTGCGGCATTTTTCCGAGGCTGGTGGCTTCAAAGGCCTACTCGCTCACCCGCGAATTGCCCTGCAAGATTTATTACAAAGCCGTCCGTGGTGGAAGGCTCCGGCATTTGCCGCAGGACGATTGACGGCACTTTGCCAATTGGGCCACTATCCAGCATATCGTCGTCTGCAAGAAACGGCAGCGGCGAGTGCGTCTGCAGCTCAAAATCAATGGCAAACAAATCGGATCAAAAATCAGGCACAGATGGCCTCCAGCGACAGAAGAAACCGCGCCGACGTCGCACATGAAAGTCTTCCGCCGCACAATCCTCGTCGAGAACACAGCGCTCCTCGCCGACTGAGAAATCGCTGATTCTGCCTGCTCCGTTACGTCAGCGATCCAAGTTTTTCTCTAGCTTGCGCCGCAGCATTTCGTCATCGTCAGGGAAAAACAAATTGACGACAGCCTGAAGTAATTTCAACCCTTTGGGCTCAGGCTGGAGCGAGCTCAGGTGTTGCTGTAGGCAGGTAAGCAGCAAACATCCTTCCGGCCATCGCACGGTGATCGCCTGCTGACATTCTCCCAGCAATTGATACACTCGGGCACGGGTAACGCTCATCCGCTTTGCCTGAAGCCTGACACTTTGCGGCGCACCGTGCAAACCTAGTCGCCCTTCAGCTAATCGCCCAATCGTTTGGCCGCAATCGATTTGAATTTGCTTAACTAAGGGAATTGCCAACGATTCACGCACGGATTCTTCGGAAATTAAGTCTGCTTTTTCCAACCTCGACGTAACCCACGTCTCCAATTGAACGATGAATTTTGGAACAATGCGTAAAGCCAGATGACTTGGTGGCTGCGGAGAGTTACCCAGCAGCTCATACAACGAATAAAATACCTCCAAGATCGCGGCCACACGCTTTTCGCCGTGCGTTTTTAAGTGCCGCAATTGTGCAATTGAATAACCGAAATAAGTCGAAAGAGGCATGCGCCAAATGACAGTGGGCAATGCTTGAAGAGTGGGGGCCAAACGCCCGAGCTGCACTTCTCCTAGCGCGTGGTTAGCGATTATGTTACGCCACTGCTCCCATTGCGATTCGGAAACCAGATTCGAATTAAATTCACCCGGCTGCAGGCCGCTGGCCAGCGGTAATTGTGTTGCTAATGACTGGGCGCCGGATAGGTGCAGAGTAGCTGTTTGGTTCTTTGCAACGCGGGATAGCAATTTCAATAGTGAGGTTATTTTCTTCTGGCCGATACCAGGCGTCGCAATCAGCTCTTCAAACGACGATTGAAGCAAATCCCGCAAGGTGCGGCCCAAAAATGCCAATGGCAAACGGCGATCTCCTGGAAGTGCCCAATATGCCAACGGTTTATCCAAATCCGCAGCAAATTGATCCCCAAAGAGTGTTTTGCGCAGCGCCAGAAAGCTTGTGATTTGGCGACACTCTTCGACCGAAGACGTTTTTCCCATTGCTGTGCGACTCTTCTCGGGGGGGAGACGCGGTTTCCAAAATACCGGCCTACCCACTTGGCTGGAAGCCAGAGCACGCTGGCCACCCTTTGCGATCATTTGCCGAAGACTTTACGATACAGCTCTACGGGCCAGGGCTACAACCTCCTTATAGAAAAAAACCGGAGGAAACTAAATTTTGTGCCTCAGAGATTGGCTGGACGTGATCAGTGTCAGGCACAAATCGAAAGCTCACGGTAATGTCAGGGAATGATCGATTTTAAATTTATTGCCTTGTTTCATGGTTGCCATGCCAGACCCTAAGATAATTCAGTATCCTCATCCGACTCTTCGGCACGTTTCTAAACCTTTGAAACGAGTGGATGTTGAGCTACGCAGCCTTATTGCTCGAATGTTTGAGCTAATGTACGAAGCCAAAGGAGTGGGACTTGCCGCAAATCAGGTGGATTTGCCATATCGTTTTTTTATTGCCAATCTGCAGTCCGATCCAGCCAAGGGAGAAGAAATGGTGTTTATTAACCCCATTCTTAGCCGCCAAAAAGGATCCGTCGAAGCAGAAGAAGGCTGCCTCAGCTTGCCCGGTCTGTATGCCGATGTGAAGCGTTCCGAAAGCGTGGCTATTGATGCTTATAATCTAGCCGGCGAGGCCGTTCATCTCGATGCCGATGGCTGGCTGGCTCGGGTCATTCAACACGAAACAGACCATCTCAACGGAAAATTATTTTTCGACCGTCTGGGGACTGCGACGCAGCTTGAATTGCGCGATGCATTGCGCGAATTCGAAATTCAATTTGCCAGTCAACAGGAGCACAGTGAGATGCCAGACGACGTGACAATAAAACGTCGACTGGAAGAGTTAGAACAACTACGAACGTGATGCCGACATTCGTTAATTAATAATGAACCGTGACCCATATATTGGCTCCGGGACAAAAGCGCTGCCTTCTGTTCCCACGCAACCCGAATCTGATCGCTCCAATTCCATTGCATCACTTCCGTCACTTCGACTTGTCGTCATGGGGACAGGCCCGTTCGCCGTGCCCACGTTTGAATCGCTGATCGATTCTGGGCACCAAATTCTCGCGCTGGTTACTCGACCGGACCGGCCGACTTACCATCGGGAAAAATCGCCGATAAATCCGATGCGCGCCGTCGCAAAAAGTCACAGCATTGATGTTTTCGAACCAGAAAGCGTTAACTCCCTTGAGGCGCATTCTTGGTTACAATTTCAAAAGGCCGACTTGTTCGCCGTCTGCGACTATGGGCAAATTCTTTCACAAAACACACTCGGGTTGGCACGGCTGGGGGGAATTAATCTGCACGCATCGCTGTTACCCACATATCGTGGAGCCGCACCGATCAATTGGGCGATTTTCCACGGCGAAACTGAGACCGGTGTCAGCGTCATTCATATGACGCAACAACTCGATGCTGGCCCCGTCTTAATCCAGCGGCGTATCGCAATCGATCCAAGGGAGACAGCGCCGGAATTAGAATCGCGACTTGCAATATTAGGGATGAATGCCGTCCTAGAGGCAATTAAGCAGCTGCGGCACGGAGTCTCCTCACGGGCTGTCTTGCAGGACTCCAGATCCGCCACCAAAGCGCCTCGACTTAAAAAAGAAGACGGCCTTATCATTTGGTCTCGCTCAGCAACCGCAATTTTCAACCAAGTTCGAGCTTTCCAACCTTGGCCAAAAACTTATACGTTTTGGAAGCGCCCGGTTGGTGAACCGATGCGACTGATATTGGAACGGGTGAAAGTTGTTGAAGACCGAGCAGACATCGCCGCCAACACAACGAGCAGCCCCGGCACAGTTTTATTGGCCCAGGCAAATGACATTATTGTCGCCTGCGGTGAGCAATTATTGCGCATCGAGCAGCTTCAACCCGCTGGAAAACGCACGATGCTGGCCGGAGAATTTCTGCGAGGCCACCCGTTGCCGACCGGCACTCTGTTGGGGTGAAATGCTTGCGAAAGGAAAAATATCGCGGGTTTTCCCATTTTCTCGCCAAACCGTCCTCGATTAGAATTGTTTAACGATCGAAGGGATGCAATCACCAGAGGTAACCGACATGGATGGCCTCAGTCGCTGGGATGTGGTGTTATGGATTATCGTGGTATATGTTGCCGTGACGGCAATGGTACGAATGATGCTGGCTTATCGGGACGCCACTGTTCGAAAACTCACTGATCGACTCGCAAAGAAACCCCGACGCAATAAGGCCGATGAAAACGCAAAACGGGAAGCTGCATAAACTCCTTCGGCGATGATCGCCAGACAAACTCCATTGGCGCGGCAACTTTCAAAAGATCCGAAATCTCAGTAAATAACTCTTAGTGCATTGATAGATTTCCGCTAATTTTCACTTTTCCATTCACTTTTTTCCGTGGCGAAGCGACTATACATCGAGACCGTGGGTTGCCAAATGAACGTGCTCGACAGCGAGCTTGTGGTCGCTGCGCTGCGCAAAGCGGGTTATGAACTCACCGAATCTCCGGCCCAGGCCGATACCATCCTGTTCAACACGTGCAGCGTTCGCCAGCACGCCGAAGATAAAATTTATAGCGCTTTAGGACGCCTGAAGCATGCCAAGGAAAAAAATCCGGGGAAGATTATCGGCGTGCTGGGCTGTATGGCTCAAAAGGACCAACGCTTGATTTTCGAGCGGGCGCCGTATGTGGATTTGGTCGTCGGCCCAGGCCAATTGCATCAGGTGCCACAATTGCTGGAAGGAATTGCGGCCGGCAGTGGACCGCGTTTAGAAGTAAGCCTGGATCGCAAAACCGGCAGTCGAGACGATGTCCAACGTAGCTTTGAAAGTTACGATCCAGATCGAGATCCGCAAATGCGCCCTTCGCCATATCAGGCATTCGTGCGCATTCAAATCGGCTGTGATAAGTTTTGCACTTATTGCATCGTTCCTCGAGTACGTGGCCCCGAACAAGGCCGGCACCCGCAGCATATTGTGGCCGAAGCAAAAAAATTGGCCGCTGAAGGTTGCCGAGAAATCACACTGCTTGGACAAACGGTCAATAGCTATCAGCATGTCGAAATCGCGGTTACCACGCGCCTCTCCGATTTGCTTTACCGCCTGCACGACATAGAGGGACTAGTGCGGCTAAAATTTGTGACCAATTTCCCTAAAGACATGACGGACGATCTGCTTCAGGCGGTGCGCGATCTGCCCAAGTGCTGCCCATACTTTCACGTGCCTGCACAAAGCGGTTCCAATGCAGTTTTAAAGCGAATGAAGCGTGGTTACACCGTGGAAGAGTACTGCGAAATGCTACTCCGCGTTCGAGCTCAAGTCCCCAATGCAGCTATCACCAGCGACTTCATCGTCGGCTTCTGCGGCGAAACCGAGGAAGATTTTCTGCAAACCGTTACGCTGGTCCGCGAGGCACGTTTTAAAAACAGTTTCATCTTCAAATACAGTGAACGACCAGGCACAAAGGCTCCGGAATTATGGCCCGATGACGTACCTGATGAAGTCAAGCGGCGCCGTAATAATGAACTTCTGAGCGTGCAAAACGCTATCAGCGAAGAAGATCATCAGCAATTCATCGGCCGTACCGTGGAAGTATTAGTCGAAGGCCCAAGCAAACACTCCCAGCGGTTCGATCGCACCGATCAGCCGAATACAAATGCTAACGCAGATTCTGTGTTTTTGGAATTTCCTGCTCGTGGTGCCGCACATGACATTGATAAAAACGTCAATAATTCCGACATGTTGACGCAACTTGTCGGACGCACTTCGTGTGATCGAATCGTCGTCTTCGAAGGCAATCGCCGCCAAATCGGCAGCATTTTGCCGCTGACGATCTATGATTGTACCCCCATGACTCTTTTCGGCGCTGTGGTGACCCACGAAGTTGGCCCAGAAGTCTACCACCTCTCGCCACACTAAATCTGTGGGGACTTCTCAGCCGTGAAGAACATATGCTCTCGCGGGACTGGCGCCGCAACCCAGCGAGGAAACAAGTAGAGCGCCTTTATTGATGTGCGCCGATAATGCGGCGCCGTTTCCCGATCGACGCCGAGGAAGCACGTCGACACAAAAGGATTCGGCAACTAAATAGGCAAATGCACGCGAACATAGCACCCAAAATTGGGTGAATGTAATTTACAGGCATCGTTCGCGCTCCTAGCAAAACGGCATTTTGACAAATCCATATACACTGGTTGCAAAGCCGTCCGTGCCTAATCATTTATCATCGACGTTGCTGCTTCCATAAATCACGCCGGTTACCTGGAATGGCGAATTCCCATCCTGCGATGCAATCGTCACCGGCGGAAAACGCGGACTATCCGGTTTGGCCATGAGGCGTGCAAAAGACGCCTACCGACAACCAAATGCTGTACGACGCCATCAGTGCGCCAATCGAGCGATAAAATCAACTACCGCGCGCGGACAGCGTGAATCGATGTTGCATTCGAAATCGACTTGGGCAATATCGTAGGCCATGAGCCTGTTTTGCCCCTTGACAACCTAAAATCGATATGTGTACCTTTGTTTAGTATGCGAAGGAGACCCATGGTTACTCTTAACGGTGATTGCCTGTCGACCCATGCGGAGAACCTTCGTCGGCTGATGGCTCGTGAGGGGTTAACATTCCATCAGCTTGTGGTGCGCAGCCGATTAAATCACCGCACGCTTAAAGAGATATTGGCGGGGCGCCGCCGGCCGCAACCGCGCACCCTGCGCCGATTGGCAGATAGCATGAAGGTGTCCGTCGACGAATTATTTCAAGACCCGGCATTGCTGCGGCATCGGCTGTTCGATCGTTGCACAAATCCGACGGTGGATGAAGTAATAGCGGCCAATCCGCAATTGTTTCGCGGCTGGTCACCCGTGGAGTTCGACGAATTATACAGCCGCTTTGGTACAGGAGGAGCGTTGACACAAGAAGGCACGCTTGCAGCAGTCTGCGCCATGAATCGACGCCGCGAATTACTGGCGAAAGCGACAATTCTTTTGGAAAGTAGCGAGGCCGATTTGCTGGAATCGATTTTGGAATCACTCTATTACCGTGCGGTACTTGCTTCGCCCGGTCAAAATCAATCTGAAGTCCAGAATTATTTGGGAGCGATCTCGGATTACGGAATGCTGAGTGCTGAAAGCGAATCAAGACAATTATGTGATGGCCTGAGATCGCACTTCAAAAGGCGCAAGTCCAAGCAGCTTTGCGTCGCACCAATCGACGGTCTCCTGTAACGAAGTAATATACGCGGTCCAGGACACCGTTTGTCCATCGATTGTATAGGTTGGCTTGGGGTTTTCCCGCAAATCGGCTATTTGGGACAAAGTCAGTTGCCTGATGTTTTCGATTTGTTCGATGTCAGTCATAGGATGATTAATGGGCGTTGAAGATGCTTGTGTAAAAATGCGAAAAGTAAAACACAGCCCGGAGGTGTGAGGCGGAGATGCGTCGGCAAAAGATGCACCTGCCGGGCTGTGGAATCGAATGCGGCGTCTCATATGCGGCTGACGGGCTTTGCCGTGGGTTCTACGGCCTAGCCGGTATTCTTTACTACATACCGTGGGTTAATCACGGCTGCAGCACCGCGCTCGCTCGCTTTGAACCGCACGACAATATCGCTATTGAAATCTGCTTCGCTTCCAAGCGGCGATTGTGTGATCGTAATCGGCCAGTTTTCCATGTATGCAAAGGCCTTCCGGAAATCGCCGATAAACCACCACTTCTGGACGTCGGAGGATGCGACGCCCGATGCAAGAACTCGCCGGTAAGCCAGCCGACTTTCTACAACGCGATAGTTCCCCAGCGGATTTGCGGCTGTGGTCGTCGTATTGGAGCCAGTGGCTGTATACGTAATTTCTGCGGCATTGAATACGCGATGTGCGGCGTGTCGGTACGCAGGCATCACGAGGACGGTGTTGGCACTAATGAGTACAGGCTCTCCCGTATTAGGGTCAAGGATATCTGCGAAGAGCTGTTCGGCAGCATCGACGTTGATCCAATCCACCAATGCATTGCTCGTTACGATGTTGCTCCACGGCGTTGACGACTGGTAGGTGTTGTAATTGACGCCGCGCCACTTGTAATTGTTTGTAACGCCAATGAGCAGATCGAGCAGGCGTTTTTCCTTGTTCAGACCAAGGATTTCTCCCACTTCTGCCGCACGCGAGAGCACCAGATGCGTCCGATCGAAGAAAATGGCCTCCTTCGTGACCGGCACGATGAAGCCTCGTTTGGTAGTTGAGGGAGTTTCGATGTAATCTTCCCCGAACCCCAAACTCGGATAAGGCATGCCGGGGGGCACAGCGTCGATTTGGTCAGCAATGCGCGAAACACCGGGAATTTTTTCCCCGTCGAAACGTGTGGGGACCGAATCCACCAATGCCGACATCACGAAAGCATCCTGCGTATATGCCTCCATGATTTTTGAATAAATTACCTGACCGGTAATGTTTAAGAATGCGGTTACGTCCACTCCGTCGGCAGCCTCTAAGACATTCATTCCACCCGCGGTGCGTGGATCAAGCATCCGCACCCACTGGCCTCCATCCGGTATCAATGTTTCCGCTAGATCGCGGATACTAAAGTCCTCCGGCCGGAGGTGTTTTTCGCGGATGGATTCGGCCAAGTGTTCAACGGTCTTTGCAGCGCCGTCCAATTCGTAACGGCGTTTAAGTTCGCGATATTTAATGCTCACGGAAAGTCTCCTTTGGGATTGGATGTTGGATTCAATAACCGGATGCCTACAAAGCATTCAAACAGATTTCACACGCTGATTTCTCGAGCAAATGACTTGGCATCGAAAGGACCTTTTCGGTCCGTTGTAATTTGATCCCGTGAAATGGGACGCCGATGCGGCGAGCGCGGATTGCTATGCCAAAGTTGGGCATGCGTCAGCAGACGTGCCCGTTCCTCGACCAGGCGGCGCACCGTTGGCTCATCGGGCGCTTCGAGCAGCGATCGGAGGAAGGCATCGCTGATAATCGCTTTCGAGGCAGCGTCCGTTGCAGCTGGATCGGGCAATTTGTATTCCGCCAAGAGCAATTGCACAACCGTTCGCCGTTGGTCCGCCGCATGGCTGACATGTAATCGGTCAATTTCCGAGCACAAGCGCGTGATCTCTGTAGTTTGCTCTTCGCAATGAGTTTCCAACGAGTCAGATTCCAGTTCACAAATTATGTTTGCTGCCTGATCCGTCACAGCAAGAGGGAATGTCGTATCTTCCGAAGTCATCGATTGGGGAGGAGATGGCTTCGCCGAGCTATCTGTCGAGGTTTGTAAGCAACCATCCGCTGTTGTGGCAAATTCCTCAAATAATCCGCGCGTGGTTGCAGGATCAGCTACCAGATCGACGCTATGAACTTGCAAGATATCCTCAATCACAGTGGTTTCACCTTGGCGACGAGTTTGGGCTTGCACATTATGGGAAAAACCAACGCTTTCCGGCGCGTGCTCGGCATCCCACATAAGTTGCTCGGAAAGGTGATGCTTGGGGTTGAAGTGGAAATCAGCAAACAGTCCATCGCCTGGGCGATGTTGTACGTTGCGAATTACCCCAATCCGCTCCTGATAATCGCGTGGCGATAGCGGATGACCCTTGGGATGATTTACGTTCACCTTCGCGCCTTCGTACAATCCAACGGCGCGGGCCAGGGCATCCGGCAAATAACTTCTGCCGTTGCGGGAGCGAGGGCCGAGAATTTTGATTCCGCGAATCACGCCGGCATGGCGGTCAACGCGCAACGCCAACCCTCGTGAATCGCAATATTCTTGCAACAGGTTGCTCATGGAATGTTCCTTTCGCGACGATAAAAAAAGCCCGCACAGGAATTTAAGTCCTGTCGCGGGCTCGTAAGGAAACCGTGCGGCTTAGCGCAGCGGCTCTTTCGATACCATTCACAGTGTTAGCGGTCGGTCAATTCATTTCCGATGACAGACAGCGCATTCAATATTTTCGACAGAGGTTATTTCTCAATTCTTTCGACGGCACGGCGCAAGTGCTGAATTGTGCCATCTTGGATGACCAGCTCCAGCAACGCCTTTCCGTGAAAACCACGGCGCAGTGTTTCCGCGAGCAATTCGGCCAAAGCCGCTTCTACCTGGCTGATTTTCAATTGGTTGCCGTGCGTGGATTTGAACGTTGTTTCCATGGCGTGAAGTGTACATAGGAACAGTACGGCATTCAAGTTCATTTTTAGGCCACTTGACGGACACGGTCGCAATTTGATAATGATGCAGTTGCATGCTGCGTGGCCTTAGCTCTGCCGCGGTGAACGTCCCAATCCTTTTTTTCGCGAATTAAAATGTCAATTACTATCCGGTGCCGGCCGAACGGACCCTTGTTGGTCGAAGGTGAAATAACGTTGCTTGACCATCAAGGTCAGGCGTTCTCGGTTCCTCTGAACAAACCGGCAATTGCGTTATGCCGGTGCGGTCATTCGAAGAACAAGCCGTTCTGTGACGGCGCGCATAAAACCTGCGGTTTTCTCGCAGAGGAATTGGCGCCTAAAGCTGAATAAAATTACGATTTCGCAGCCGAACGGCAACTGAAATTACGGCTAAATCTACTGATTTACGGCGCGCTGTGGCTTGAGATGCCGCAGTTCTTGGAGCAGATTTTGAATCTGTTCGTGTCCTTGGTAATTTTGCCAAATGACAAGGGCGCACACGCCGTTCTCGTTGAAAGTGGCCAACGAACCTTGACCACCGGCTTTGTCCCAGCTTTGCGGATCGACGGTTGAGCGGATAACGTCAATGAGCGAATCAAAATCTGCTGTTCCATTGGGATCGTAGTCGTGTCCAACTAAATCGCGAACGTCGTACAAGCGAGTATCGAACATGGAATCGGCTTTTGCTTTTGTCGTGAGGAGTAGCACTTCGTCTTTGATGACGAATGCCAGATCGTACTGTGAGAGAAGCAGATTCAATGCGGAGCGCAAAGAAATATCTTTTACCGCCATGGTTATCTGAGTTGCGCTAGGATCGATCTGAGCCCCTTTGAGGGCGCTGTTGTCAATTTGAATCAGGATATGGTGCTTGTCCGCAATGAATTGCATTACATCTCGCAGCGGCACACCCTGAAAATCGAACGATGTTTTATCGTTCAAAGAATGCTTAATCACTTGTTCGCTGGAGTTCGCAGCTAATAGAGAAGTAGTTGATGGTGCATCGGCCGCAGATATGGCGGGAGTCACGCAGAATTGTGGGAGGAAAAGCG
>DASRSD010000047.1 GCA_035656635.1 Pirellulales bacterium | reverse complement strand
GCTCCGCGATGGTGCCCAGCGAACCACCGACAAACTTTGGCAACTCTGCGGCAAAGTACTCGATCTATTCACCGAAAGCGAATGCCGCAACTACCTCCAACACTGTGGATGCCGCTACAATTAACCGACGACGGCACTAGAATCGCTGTACTTAATTGAGTTCGCCACCATTGATGAGCCGGCGGTATTCGCTGCCGGGGATGCGCCACTTCCCGCTGGCATCTTTTTCGCACTCAATTTTGCCTCCATTGCACCAATTCTCACGAATGGTGAAAGGCTTTTTGCCCAGCGCTTCGGCTAGCTCCTCAGTGGAGTAAAACTCTTTCGTTGTTTCGTTGGCGAGCAAGTTGCGCACTTCGTCCAGAATCAGCTTGGCGAATTCTTTCGCATAGCTGCGCAGGTCATCGCGCAGCGGCAATACATCGGCTGTCATCTTCTCTTCCTTTTGCATCGAAATGGGGAACAAGTATCAGTAATTGTTGACGTAGCTTTGGCCGCGCGGCGAGTGATGCGCCCGAAAGCGTAATCACCGCCAGCGCGGCGTTGGTTTGTTGGGTAGTGCGGCCGTTGGCTCTTGCTTCGGCTTTGGGTAGCCAGTCGCGGAGTTCCGACCATTCGGGGCCGGCGTCGAAAATCTCAGCCAGGCATTCTTGAAATACGCTCATGCCCGCCTCTTTCGTTCCGGCTCATTGCTGGCAGCGGCAACGCAGTCTCCGAGTCTCGACGTGATGTCATCGACCGTGGATTCCCAGTTGGGAAATTTTCCGGTCAGACATTCCGCTATTAAGTTGCAAACAGCCGTCGCGAATTTCTCTAGCGCGGAACGCGTCAATAATTCATTTTCGCGCAACCGTCGCTGCATTTCGGATTCGCTCAGCGACGCAATTACCTTTAGACAGTCTCTGACGGCCGGCAGAGTGCGTTGTCTTTCGATTTTGTCGCAATCGACCAGTTCGTTGAGCATCGCTTTTGCGAGCGCTAGCTCTTCACGCAAATCAACGTTCTCAGCATCGCGGAATTTTGCGACCTGTTCGTTGAAGCGAGTTTCGTTGTAACGGTATCGGACCGCGTGTTTATCATCCATTTAATTTGTCTCCTAAAAGAAAGCCGGCGGCGGTACGATTGAGAGAACCGCCGCCGGCGCGTCGCCGGGGAAAGATTACCCAGCGTTGATTTGTTCTGCCACAGCGGCGCTTTTTGCTTCACGCTGCGCCCGGGATGCGAATTGTTCCCACTCTGGGGAATCGGCAGCGACCTTTGGGTACTTGGTTGCAGTCAGTGTCGGTGTCGGCAATTCCACCGTGACCGGCCGGCTTTCCAAAGCGTCGCGACGTTTGCGAAGTGCGGCTACTTGCTCATCCAGTTTAGAAACCTCGCCGTCGATGCGATCGCGCTGCCGCCCGTGCCAAGCGTCAAGCAGTACTTGTGGTTCGGCCATGATGTCCGAAGTTTCTACCGAGTAACGAATCGTGAGTAAATCATCCATGTCCTCCTGTGTAAGCTCATCATTGAACTTAGCAGCTTGAATCAGAGCGTCGATTTTCGCCTTGAGCTTCACTCGCTCCGGCTGTCCTTGAAATTCAGCAGCGACTTTTTCGGCTGCTTTGCGGACTTCCCACTCGGCTTCCTTGCGCTTGAGCATCTCTTCGCGAGATTCGCGTTTGTTGCGTTTCGCATTTAAGGCCAGGGTGTACGGATTCTGTTCGCGAGAATCGAAATGCTGAGGCGGGTCAACACGATTGTCGGCGATCTGCTCCGCAGCGGTGCGCAATTCTTTATGTTCGACGCCGTGCAGTAACTCTGTATCGCTCAGCGGACGGCCGGCGTGTGCCTCCAACGCCGCAATAACTTTACTGCCGTGGTCCATAGCGCGTTCTAATGCAGCGTCGCGACTTGCTTTGTTCCCTTCAACAAAGTCGAAGGTTGAGCTATCGAGCCATAATCGGAATTTGCCATGTTGAATTGAGTATTTAACTCTTGGATTTATCATTGTTGTCCGTTTTACCCTGCTTAGGAGAAGATTCGCAGCGCGCAGGTTTGCGCTGAGAATGCAAATACGTTGAAAGTTGCTGCCGCATCATTTTGTAATGCCATGCGTTGCCCGGCAGCAGTAGAAATTGTTGATCCCCGGCGCAGAGATACGCGTCGCCGCTGGCATCGCGCGTGACAGCGACGCCCTTTGGGAGCACACCGCAAAAAGTTAATCCGGCCGTTTTTGCGTGAATGAATTCGGCGTCATTGCTGAAATAATGCTTAACGCCGCTTGTGCCCCGACAAAAAGTGCCGTGCTCGTCGCTAGATACGACAACGCCGCCACCTATTGGAATATGCCGGCTGCCGCTGCGGGGCGACTGCTCCGCGCGGGTGAGCCGGCCGGCGCGCCGGACATTGCGTCGCCGTTGTTCATTGTACTAGTTTCAGTTCGAGGGAGGTAAGAAACGGCGTGGCAAATTCGCGCATCCAACTATTATTGGTAAACGCTTTCAGCCGAAACTTGACCTCAGTCGCCGGATTCGACGGGAAGCTGTCATCTCGCGAATCAACAGAATCGAGCGCGGAAAGTAAAACCCACAAAGCGCCGAGCCGGTCGCCCTCACCTTGTGCGCTGCTGTCGAGTGGACCGGATTGCAGCACACGCTTGTAACAAGAACTCATTTTCAATACTCCAAATGTTCGCCGCAAAATGTTTTGCAGTGGCGGCGTGTTGCACTGCGTTTAGTTTTTCCAAAAAAGCGCCGGCTTATTCCGGCGATAGTTGTCGAACAAAATTTCTGGGTCGCGCCCACTGCGCAGGGCTAGGGCGACGTGGTGGAAACATTCGCCAGGACGCTTTGCGCCCATCTCTCGGCAGATTTCGACGATCTCGCGGTCCGTAATCCGAAACGGAAAATCTTTATTTAACAAATTCTGACTCCTCGTAAGTTTGGCCCCAGCGCTCAATGCTAGTTTCGAGCGGCTTAATGCCGAGTCTACGGCAGTAGGCATCGCAGCCATCTTTCCGGCTGATGATGCGCTGCCGCCATTCGTTCAGCGCCGTGGCCGGTCCGCCAAGAGATAATCCAAATTTTGTCGGCTCCTCCGTTTCAGCACGGCCAGCGACGAATGATGCGGGCGTCAATAGATTGTCTGATTGGTAGTCGGCGTCGATGCCAAATCGCCGATCAACCACCGCACCGTTTCGCCGGCTCGCGGCTCCAGCGGTTCGTCATGGCAATGGCAGCAAATTCTTGTAGGCAAGCCGTTCTTTACATATTCAACCACCGCCCAGCGCGGATGTTTCGTCATCGCATCATCCTGTTGTTTTATTTCACGGTCAAGTTTTACAAATGGCGTGACGTTCGTCGCCGCGTAGGTTATAATTGAGATACAAGGGGAATCAACAATGAAAATCATTGGCTACATTCGCGTCAGTACCCAAAAGCAAGGCCGATCTGGCTTGGGTTTGGAAGCTCAGCGTAAAGCCGTCCAGGACTACGCCAGTTTGACGAACGGTCAGTTAGTGGCGGAGTTCGTGGAAGTGGAATCGGGCAAGGATAATGCCCGCGTAGAGCTTGCTAAAGCCGTTGCACGGGCAAAAGCCGTTCGCGGCAAGCTAGTTGTCGCCACGTTAGACCGGCTTAGCCGCAAAGTGGCATTTATCGCTAATTTGATGGAAACCAACGTCCAATTTGCTTGCTGCGATGCCCCAAACGCTTCGGCCTTTGAACTCCACGTCAGAGCAGCAATGTCAGAGGAAGAGCGCCGCAAGATTAGCGAACGAACCAAGCTGGCACTGGCAGCCGCCAAACGCCGTGGCGTGCAATTAGGGGCCAATCGACGCGGGCATCGTGCCATATTGAAGTCGGACAAGATGGTCCAGCACCTGGACCGCATACGTGCTTGTTCCATCGCAGCACGTCATCAAAACGCAGCACAACGCCGTGCCGAGTGCTACGGACATCTACTGCCGACGATCCAAACAATGGTCGATGATAATGCAACGCTGCAAGAAATCTGCGATTCACTGAACGCTGATGGCCACACGACCACAAGCGGCGGCAAGTTTTATGCGAATACAGTTCGTCGCTTGGTTTCTGCGTTGCCCGTTATCGCCGCTGCGATGTTCGCCATTCGATGATCGAAAGACATGGGTGTAGGGTCAAATTCGCTCGCCGAAGCCACCCTATCGCATCTGGCGGAAAGCGCGGCCCTTTCTACTGGCCGCTATCTTTGTAAGTAAACGGCCAACGCGTTCTAAGGCATCGCAGACGTTTAGAGTGCAAGGAAGCTCGCAGCAGCGAGCACGCACACCCGCCGACCCTGATTGGAATGCGGTATCCGTTACGACAAAGAACCCAGCTAAATGATTGATACGAAACCGGGCCGTATCTACACGTGTAATGGCGCTCCTGCGATTAATGGTGGCAATTTAAGTGGCGCAGATTGGGAATTCTAGCTGCTTTGCCGACGAAATTGATCTAGCCCAAATTGCCTCAAACGGGCTATCATTGCTGGCATGGAAGCGCTTTCAGCCGAAATCATTAACCTTCTTAATACTCTGGTGCCAGGTTTTCTGGCCGCTTGGATTTTCTACGGTCTCACTGCGCATCCTAGAAAAGAACCGTTTGAGCGAGTTGTTCAAGCGCTGATTTTCACGGTAATCATTCGCGGGCTGACGATCATCGTCCGTTGGTTTGCTCTTTTGCTTGGCCACTTATTCGTGATTGGCGAGTGGACAAACAACGTCGATTTAGTTTGGTCGCTTTTGATCGGCGCTGCATTCGGCCTAGGAGTTGCCGGCTGTGCTAATAACAATACGATTCATTGTTTCCTCTGGAATCGTCGCTGGAACTTTCGGAAGCGGCGCGGCGACGACCGCAATAAAGGCTGGGTCTGGACAAAGCGGACCGCATATCCGAACGAGTGGTTTAGCGCGTTTCACCAAGAGGATCGGAACATTGTTTTGC
This sequence comes from Pirellulales bacterium, assembly GCA_035656635.1. Taxonomy (NCBI): domain Bacteria; kingdom Pseudomonadati; phylum Planctomycetota; class Planctomycetia; order Pirellulales; species Pirellulales bacterium. The sequence continues at coordinate 1,245 of DASRSD010000047.1, read as the reverse complement.
ATCTCAAAGGCAGCCGGCGCTTGTATGGCTGGGCGGAAGAGTGGCCTGACTCACCTGATAGCGGTCACTTCGTGATGATTAACATCGAATGGCTGGATGATGACAACGTCCGACATGCCCAAGACCGCGTATCACGATTACTGTTGTCGGCAACCGACGTAGAAATGGTCGAGTTCGTCAAGTATGAATCTGAAATTACAGTCGCACCTGAAATAGTTGAACAGCGTCAGAAAGAACTAATCGTGCTCCAGAAGAAAGGAACCGCACATGGGAAGCAAGTTTCCACAGCCGCCTCCGAGCCGGGAGCCACAGCGCCCAACAAATTGCACAACGGAGAACCTGTCAGCACAACAAAGACCTAGCGCAGCAAAGCCATCACCGCCCGCACCACCACCACCAAAAAAACCAAATTAGACGGAGAGTTTTAGCATGGCACAGCGACGTGAAGAACCAGAAAAGTATTCCAAGAATTATCCGCCAAGGGAAATCTTGGAGAGTTACAACGGACCCGTAATGAATACAGCCAATACTGGCAACACTGGCGGCAGAGAGAATAGTGTCGGCGGTCCCGACCGTGGCGCGAAACCGAACCCGCCCGCACCACCACCCCCGAAGAAAAGCTAGGAGTAAACGATGGACAAAACTGCCTCACACAATCCGCCTCCGCATTCAAACCGTTCGCACAATCCACCGCCGCCCCAAGCGCAAGCAATTCAAGGTGGTGTGAAGCAGCCTATAACCAATGTAGCGAAGCCAGCGCCACCAGCGCCGCCGCCACGCAAGAGCTAGACATGACGCTTAACGAACTAATTGAACTAATTGAAAACTCGTCCGCCAATCATTGGGATAAGTTTGAATATCCCACTGTGCATAGTTGGGATCATGGCAGCCGGCGTGAAGACGGACAGATGCACCCCTATATCGAACCGAACGCACACACGATGTTAGCGGTCTACGCGGAAGATATTGATATTACACTTGCCTATGGTGGAACCAAGAAAGAAGAGTTTTCGGAACCGTGGACGGAGCGTTTTTCTGACCCGAGCGCTAGTTCCGTTTCCGTCACTGCGCAATATCGTGGGCAGCCGGTTCATCAATGGACTTTTGTGACAGTGGACGGCGGGAAATTTATGGTTCCTTTGCCACAACGGGATGATGATGGCTTCTATATAGATGGTCGCCAACTTCCGATGGCAAATTTAATGTTTGGACTTTGGGGACATGGTGGAGCACACAAGACTCTAG
>DASRSD010000046.1 GCA_035656635.1 Pirellulales bacterium | reverse complement strand
CTTGGTGCGCATCCAGATGTCTCGTCCCTGGCAAATTTGGTTGATCTTCGCTGCCTGCTTGATTGTGGCTGTGACAGCAGTGGGCTGGTTGAGTGTGAAAGCCTTACAGACCGAGCAAGCCCGTGCGGAAGCCCGGCATGCGGCGGCTGTCGAAGAAAACGCTCGATTGGCCTTGTGGCGGATGGATTCGTTTATGACGCCGATCTTGGCCGAAGAAAACGTGCGTCCCTGGTTCATGTACGGTGCAAACAGTAGACAAAAAAGCAACCAAGTTGGTGAAACAGTTCTGGCGACTGCGCCTACAAGCCAATCACCGCCTTTCGTGAAGTTGCATTTCCAATTTGCACTCGGAAGTCCCCTCACGTCATTTGAGATTTCTCAGAACGAATTGCTCGGAACGCCGGAATTGGCAACGACCAAAGGCACCGAAGGGCTTGTTGCGGCCCTGGCCGATCTGCAGAGCTTGCTCAACTTTTCCGCGCTGAATGCAGCCTTGCCGAAGCTCGTAAAATCGACCGAGCTAGCTGAGCCGGTCAGCTCGCCAGGTTCTGGATCAAGTCCGCATTTGGAAAACCAATTTGCTCAAAGTGCAAGCGACAATCTTGGACAGCAGGTCAACACCGATCTGGCTCCAAACGCCGCAGTTCCTAATGCGCAAAGTCAGCGCAATCAGAATGAATATCAAGCGCGATCGAAATCGGTGGCCCAGAATAACCTTTCCGCACAAAATCTGGGAATGAGCGGCGGCTCCATCAACAGCATCGCTTCACCATCAACACCCCCGGCTACTGTGCCGACAGCGGCAGTGGCCACTTCGATGATGAAGCCTCTATGGAATTCAGGAAACTTGCTGTTGGTGCGCAGAGCAATCATTGGCGGTCAGGAGTACGGCCAGGGTTGCGTGCTTGATTGGCCGGTAATCAAACAAGCATTGTTGAAAGAGATCACCGATTTGCTACCCGCGGCCGATTTGCTATCGGTCGCCGATTTAGCCGACGATTCCGAAAGCCATCGCCTAGCATCGCTGCCGGTAATACTGATTCCCGGCGCGGTGGCTGAATTTTTACCGCCCGGGCTGTCGCCCATCGAACAATCGCTCTTGCTTGCTTGGGGTGCGTTAGCTCTGGCTGCGTTAGCGGCCTTCGTGTTGCTCAGAGGTGTGGTCGTGCTAAGCGAGCGGCGGGCGGCGTTCGTTTCGGCCGTCACCCATGAGCTACGCACGCCGTTAACCACTTTTCGCATGTATGCAGAAATGCTTAGCGAAGGAATGATTTCCGACAAAGCACAGCAACGCCATTATTTAGAAACGCTTCGGATTGAAGCTGATCGACTCACACACTTGGTCGCCAACGTATTGGCCTATGCCCGATTGGAGCGTGGTCAGCCCGCTTCGCGTATGGAATCATTGACCGTTGAAAAGCTGCTGGCAGTGGTTACTCAGCGATTGGCAGACCGCGCGATGCAAGCTCAATTTCAATTAAGAATTGAACCGTTTGGGCCAGTGCTGGGCTGCGTTGTTCGGACTGATCCAACGGCAGTCGAGCAAATTCTGTTCAATTTGGTTGATAACGCGTGCAAATACGCAGCCTCCACAGCAAATCACACGCTGCACTTATCGGTGGTACACCAAGGCGTCAAAGTAAATATTCGTTTACTCGATCATGGTCCCGGCATATCAGCGGCCGAGCAACGCCGTTTGTTCCAGCCCTTTCGCAAATCGGCGAAACAAGCGGCGCATTCAGCTCCAGGCGTCGGCTTGGGCCTAGCGCTCAGCCGTCGCTTAGCTCGTGACATGAATTGCGAATTGCGCCACGAGGCCACGACCGATGGCGCTTGCTTTGTTCTCATCCTGCCGATGGCCGAATAGGTTAATAGGCTTAGACCATTCGGCCACACGTTAATAACCGGCTGGAACCAGCTCAGTCCGTTCCTCGTATTCGGTGTGGATCGTAGTCACAGGCACTTTGCGGACTTCTTCTTGTTCTTCGTACCTGACCGTCGTTACGGGCACCGTGCGCGTTTGCTCTTCTTCCATCCACTTCTCGGTGGTCACAGGAACTTTATAGGTTTGTTGTTCCTGCACGTACTTCATTGTTGTGACGGGCACGGTTCGCACTTCCTCTTGCTGTACATAATGGACTGTTTGAACCGGCGTTTGTTGAGAAATTACATGCGGCAAATAGGTTGTGGTAGGCACAACTTGCCAAGAGAGAAAACCATAACGCACAGGCATATAGGTCGTGTAAGGCGTATATTGGGTAATGTAATTTGTTTGCACGGCCGATTCCAGTACTGACCGATTTACCAAGACGCGCTGTTCCTGCTGGGTTGTTTCATAAACAGGCTTTAGAACGGTCCCAATCTCCTCGCGGTCGGCGGTTTCAATTACCGGTTTGCGAACGATTATTTTTTCCTCACGCTGCGAAGTTTCAATTACCGGCTTGCGAACGATCACTTTCTCTTCGCGCTCGGTCGTTTCCACAACTGGTTTTGCTACCCAGTAATGCCGCTCGGTGTAAGTCGGTGTTGACGGAGAATAGCCAACAATGACGGCTGTCGGCGACGCATTAGCAGAGCCAGCAACAGGGTAATTCGTCGTCGTGGTGGTCGACGCACAGGTGCAACCAGAGCTAGGTGATTCATTACCGCTGGGTGCGTAATATGTGGTCACAGGCATCGCAACCCAACCATCATTACTAACGACGGGTTCTTGCGCACATAAGGATGGAATGAAAACGCCCAGTGTAAGGATGGCGAAGAGGGTTATAGATCGCACGATCATGGCGGCGCTCCAATGCAGCATTTCGAAGATAGTTGACGAACCGCGAATTCCTCGATTATAAGCCGCTTTGATTGGCCACTGCCAGAAGCTAGCCGGAGATTTCCCGACGCATCTGAAGTACATGGGCCACGCTTCGGCTCGGATCCAGTTCAACATAGGCCCGGGCACCTTGCCATAGGAACGTTCGATCACTCAACAGATCCACCACTTCGTAACTGCCTCCGCTGAGACGGAATAGATCCAGCGGCAATTCTAGCCAGCCGGAGTGGGCGTGTCGGGGGTCCAGATTAACAATTGCCAGCACCAGGTTGCTGGCGTCGCTTGTCCGTTTGCTGTATGCCAATAGTTGGTCGGAATCGATGGCGTGAAATGTCAAATTCTCATTTCTCTGCAGAGCGGGCTGCTGGCGGCGAATACGGTTCAGGCGACTTAACAGGTGTCGGAGGCTGTCGAGCTGGTTTACATCCCAGTGCTTCAATTCGTATTTCTCGGAATGCAAATATTCTTCGCTACCGGGATCGCGAGGCGTTCTCTCTAATAGCTCGTAAGCGGGACCATATACTCCCCAGTTGCTGGAAAGCGTTGCCGCTAATACCGCCCGCACAGCAAATGCTTGCTGTCCGCCCCGTTGCAGGTAATCATGCAAAATGTCTGGCGTGTTTGTCCAGAGGTTTGGTCGAAAGATATCGGCAAGCGCCGGCTGCGAAAGTTCCGTAAAGTATTCGGTCAGTTCCTGTTTCGTGTTTCGCCACGTAAAGTACGTGTACGATTGCGTGAATCCTAGTTTCGCCAGCCGATACATAATTTTCGGCCGTGTGAAGGCCTCCGCAAGGAAGATAGCATCCGGCCGCGCCCGTTTCACTTCTGCAATGCACCATTCCCAAAAATCAAATGGCTTGGTGTGCGGATTATCGACGCGAAAAATGTGTACCCCTTGCTGCAACCAAAACATGAATACACTTTTCAACTCCTCCCACAGTGCCCGCCAATCATTGCATTCGAAGTCGAAGGGATAAATATCCTGATACTTTTTCGGCGGGTTTTCCGCATATTGAATCGTTCCATCCGGCCGGCTTCGGAACCACTGCGGATGTTCTTTGACATACGGGTGATCGGGCGAACATTGGAATGCGATGTCGAGAGCAATTTCGATGTTGTATTTTTGTGCCGTCGCTACCAGTTTGCGAAAATCTTCCAAGTTGCCTAATTCTGGATGCACGCTCTTGTGTCCGCCTTCCGCGGCGCCAATGGCCCAAGGACTGCCTACATCGCCGGCCTCGCACTGCTCCTGGTTGTTTTTGCCCTTGCGAAATGCCTTACCGATAGGATGGATGGGTGGCAAGTACAAAACATCGAAACCCATCTCTGCAACGTACGGTAAATGAGCGATGACATCGAGAAACGTACCATGCTTTCCGGCCACCGGACTGCAAGAGCGCGGAAACAATTCGTACCAGGCACTAAATGTGGCACGCGGCGCATCGACGACAACCTCGAATTCGGTAGAAATCGTCGCAGGGCTGCGATCAGCGTATTGATCCATGAGCGACAGCAAGTGTTCGTCCATGGCCGCCACATAGCGGGCGGCTTGATCCAACGACGCATATTTCGTAGAAGCTGAAATTTGGTCGGCGAATGCAGTCAGCTTCGATCCATCGGTACCCTTGGCGCGCAGAGCGGCAGCAGTTATCAGCTCTGCGCCAATCAGCAGATCGACTAGCAGATTCTGGCCCGCTTCATTTCTTTTTTTTAAATCATGCCGCCAAGTATGGAAGCGATCAACCCAGCCCAGAATGCGGTATACGTACTGTCCCAAGCTTTCGAGAGGAATACTAACTCGCCAGCGGTCATTGCCCAATGGCGTGAGGGGCCGTTCCAGCCAGCTATCTTCTTGTTTGGAGTGAGAGCTCTCATGACGATACTGCAATACTGCCACAACTTCTTCGTGGCCGTCGGCGAACACGTCAGCCTCAACGGACAGTTCATCGCCAATCGTTCGCTTGACGGCGAAGCCACCATCAACATTCGGCCGAATTCCTTCAATGGCTACGCGGTAAAAATCAGCTTCGTGCTGTTTCATGGGACTGGTGGTTACGTAAGAACATTGCAATCAATTTACGTCGCACTTTGCCCACCACTGCTACCGGACGCGGTCTGGACATCGGTGGCGGTTACAGACGCCGGTTTGTCGGCCGGAATATTCGTGGGCGCCGTGGGCAACAATTCAGGTGGCTTCACTGGAATGGCTTGGGCTTGCTCGTTCATCGCTCGCAAAATTGCTACTGAGCAGGATCGTAGCGCATACTTGGCGCCGACCGGAAAAAGTGCCTCGGTAGCTTTCGAATCCGCAGTGTCCAGAAGTCGTTGCCACTGTGAAATGCCGTTAAACGGCGGCAACTCAAAGGGAATATCGATTTTCTGATCAGCGTTGAACAAAATCAGCAAGCTGTCGCCATGAATTGGCTCGCCATGTTCATTCACATCAACATGTTGCCCGTAAAGTTGAACACCCAGGCAGCGGACAAATGGGGCTTTCCAGGCTTCTTCCGTCATTTCCTTACCATTGGGATCCAGCCATTGAATATCGGGAATGGCCGACCCTTCCAGCTTTTCGCCGTGAAAAAAACGCCTGCGTTGCAATACCGGTTGTGAAAAATAGAGCCGCACCAATCGGCGAGTAAACTCTAAAAGCTCGCCTTGAGCATCCGTTAAATTCCAATCGAGCCAAGTAACCTCATTGTCTTGACAATAAGAATTGTTGTTTCCGTTCTGCGAATGCCCCATTTCGTCGCCGGCCAAAATCATGGCCACACCTTGCGAACATTGCAACGTAGCTAACATCGCCCGTTTTTTGCGGGCCCGGAGGGCAAGCACGTCCGGATTATCGGAGGGCCCTTCGGCACCGCAGTTCCAACTGTTATTGTCGTCTGCGCCATCATGATTTTCTTCACCGTTTGCTTCATTGTGTTTGTGATCGTAAGAAACCAGGTCCTCCAATGTGAAGCCATCGTGACAGGTGATGAAGTTGATACTGGCATTAGGCGGGCGCTTGTTCCAGGCATACAAATCGCTGGAACCGCAAAAGCGCGTGGCGAATTCCGGCACCACGCCTGCATCCCCCTTCCAAAACTTCCGCATGCAATCACGGTATTTACCGTTCCACTCTGACCACAACACCGGGAAATTTCCCACCTGATATCCGCCTTCTCCCAAATCCCATGGCTCGGCGATTAATTTCACCTGGGATAAAATGGGATCCTGATGAATGATATCAAAGAATGCTCCGAGTTTGTTCACGGCATGCAATTCGCGCGCCAGTGTGCTTGCTAAGTCGAAGCGAAACCCATCCACGTGCATTTCCAGCACCCAATAGCGTAAGCTGTCCATAATCAACTGCAGCACACGTGGATTTTGCATGTGCAGCGTGTTGCCGCAACCGGTGAAATCCATGTAATAACGCGGATCTTCCGGCGACAGGCGATAATAATTGGCATTGTCGATGCCGCGGAACGACAGTGTCGGCCCCATCTGGTTTCCTTCCGCCGTGTGGTTGTAGACCACGTCTAATATCACTTCAATGCCCGCCGAATGGAGATTGCGAACCATGGTTTTGAATTTCGTGACGGCGTTTGATTGCAGATCGTTGATGGCGTAATCGTTTTCCGGTGCAAAGAAATTCAGGGTGTTGTAGCCCCAATAATTGGTCAATCCTTTCTCGACCAAATGCCGGTCGTTCAGATGGTAGTGGACCGGAAGCAACTCCACTGCGGTGATGCCCAGCTGTTGCAAATGTTTTAGCACCGGATCGCTTCCGAGGCCTGAATATGCGCCGCGCGCCGGATCAGGCACATCGGGATGCAGCTTCGTGAAACCCTTTACATGCAATTCATAAATCAGCGTTTTTTGCCAGGGTGTCCGTGGCGATCGGTCGTCTCCCCACGTAAATGCGGTATCGATCACTTTGGCCAAAGGAGCATACCGGGAGTTATCGCGTTTGTCGAACGACAAATCGGCCTGCGAATGGCCCACCTTGTATCCGAACATTGAGTCGGCCCAACGCAAGCTTCGTCCGATGCACTTTGCGTAAGGATCCAACAGGATCTTGTTCGAGTTAAAGCGATGTCCCTTGGCTGGCTCGTACCCACCGTACACTCGGTAACCGTACAGTTGGCCCGGCGTCAGGTCGGGTAAATAACCATGCCACACCATGTCGTTGTGCTCAGGAAGCAATACCCTGGCATATTCCGATTTCGCTTCGGGGGAATCGAACAGGCACAACTCAACTTTCTCAGCATTTTCTGAATACAAAGCGAAATTTACGCCCCGGCCGTCCCAACTGGCGCCCAACGGATATGGTTGACCCGGCCAAACTCGCATAAAGGATCTCGTGGTTGAGAATGTAGGATGTCGGTAGGAAGCAGCCCATCAATCCCAGGGGTTTGTCGGTTGAGGTTGATTTGGTTTCACTGTGACTTGGGATTGCTCTTCTTCAATGACTCGTATTGGCGGTGTCAGTCGAACTTGCCGAATTTCCGGAACAATGTACACCAAATTCCACAAGAAAACCAACACTGCTGCGGGCAGAATGATTGGCAGCAATTCGTCGTGGACGATGGAAGTGCGCGGATCAATGGTGGCGATACAACTCCAATACGGATCGGTCATATGTCCGAGCCTGTACGTGCTCTGGTGAACATCGTAAGGATCAATAATGGTGGGAATGCCCCAGCCGGCCATCAATAACAGCAGGTTCACCAGCACCCCGGCGGAAAGAGTTACCCGAGTGAATTTCCGAAGCAGGCGCAACAATAAATTTCCAATGCCGAGGTAAATAACAAAATAACCTAGCAGTAGAAGAATTTGCGTGAGCATCTGGGATGCTGCAGGCATGCCAGCCGCCGAAGCTCCATTCATTTCGCCATACCAAACACCCAAGAGAGCAAAAACCATCATCGCAAGTACATTGTTGACCGCGAACAAATATCCTGTTCCAGGACCTGGATTGAACCACGTGAACAATATTCGACCCAAATCTGTTCGCGGGAGCCTCCGTTTTATGCGCGGAGAAAGCTCTGAACTTTCGCCGGACATAAATGATCCCATCACGAGCCAGTAAGCACATGCCACGAGCATGGCGATTACACCTGCAAATCCAGTGCCTGCCTTTAGACCGCGTCCCGTATTTTCATACAACACATATCCTAGCCAGCCCACAAACAGAACTTGTTGCGCCAACATGGCCCTGCGTAAAGCCGAGGAACGATTTTCTGCAGTGAATGTCAATTGAGCGGCCGCAGCCAAATATAGCAATACAAAGGTACTGACAAAGAAACTTAAGAACATCAAGTTTTCGATCCAAAACTCTGAGCTTGTGAAAGGCAGGCGGGCAAATCGCAGCCGCATTTGGCACAATCCTGCAGCCCCAAGAAATGCGTAAAACAATCCGACTACGATCACCACGGCCAACATAATCTGCCAGTGTTTTTCCTTGGCAATCGTGGCTAACAGTAGCGCGCACAATGAAAACCCCAGCGATGCTAGGAAAGTGTAAAACAGGATCCAGCAGATCGTCGGTGCGTCGATTCCGCGCAGTAAGTAGGTAAACGCCAAACAAGGCGCCACGGCCGAAAAGTATACGGCCATTTGCGCGACCGAACTTCCCAGCTTGCCCGCGACGATTTGCCTTGGGCGCAGCGTCGTGATGGCCACCAATTCGTAGGTGTTATCTTCGCGTTCAGCAATGAGTGAGCGGAAAGTTGAATACGGAACAATTAAGATCAGCGGAAAGGCTAGAATCAGGTAATACACAAAGAACATGTCCGGGCCAAAAGCACCGAAAGAAACTTCCGGGCCTAACCGCGCAATCCCCGCAATCGACCACAACCATGACAAGCACAACACGGCGGTAAAGGTGATCGAAAACTGGCGGCTTTTTAGCGATTGCCGTACTTCTTTCACCAACAGCGGGTTCAGCCGTTCGCCAGCCCATTCGACTTTCGCGCTAAGTCGATGCCACCATGAAGTTGCGCGACTCGGCTCTCGAATTGCTTTTGACGAATCCATCGGTATGGACGTTTGCGGCACACTCATATGACAATCGAACTGTCGCGACTAACGTCGCGGCAATTGGGGTGGTTCTTTTGTTGTTTTTACTGCACTAAGCCCGCAGTTACTTGCAGGAATACATCTTCTAGCGAACGTTGATGACTTCCGAATGCCGCCACGCGGAATCCGGCGCCGATCAGGTCGCGAAGCAAATCGGCTTCGGCATTCTCATCTCCGTCGTGGGCAAAAGTGGCGGTATCGCCTTCGATTTTCAACTCGTACACGCTCCCTCTCGCATTCAGCCAGGCAACCGCGCCATCCAAGCCGCCGAGCACGCGCAACCGGACGAAGCTTTGCTGTTTTTGTTGGCCGCGGCGTTGTATATCGGCCACGCTGCCGACGGCTAAAATGCGGCCTTGTTCGATAATGCCCACCACATCGCACATTTCGCCCAGTTCGCTGAGAATGTGCGAGCTAACCAAAATCGTTTTACCATCGGCGGCCAAACGACGGATCATTTCGCGCAGTTCAATTCGCGCTCGTGGATCGAGACCGGCGGCTGGCTCATCCAAAACTAGCACCGCAGGATTATGAATCATCGTCCGTCCCAGGCCCAGCCGCTGCTTCATGCCCTTCGATAGTCCCGAAACTGCCTTGCCTTGAAGCGTGTTCAGGCCGGTAAAGTCCAGCACGTAATTCATTGCCTGCCGACGCTCGTTGCCGCGCAGCCCATAGGCCCGGGCGAAAAAATCGAGATATTCCAGGACGTTTACATTCGGATATGTGCCGTAATAATCGGGCATGAAGCCCAGCCGACGCCGAACCCGGTCTGGATCGTCGATGACCGAAAAACCATCGACAAGTGCATCTCCTTGTTGCGGACAATCGAGCGTCGCCAAAATTCGCATGCTGGTGGTCTTTCCGGCGCCATTGGGTCCGATGAAGCCGAATACCTGCCCGCGCTGCACTTCAAACGAAACATCGTTGACCGCCTTGGTGCGCCCGAAGTAACGGTGCAGGTGTCGCAATTCGATCATTGATTCCGGCATAGTGACCACCTGAGAACTACCATGTCCCTTCAATCACGTGCAAACTTTTTTCCGGTCGGGCTGCTGGCGTGCCCCATTCAATTTCTGGCGACGACTCAACAATGGCCACATAGGTACGGGCTGGCAAAGAATCGTTCATTAATTGATCGTGCATATCAGCCAGCGATTGCTCCAACATCCCGGCGCCTGCGCCAATTGCGGCCGAAGGGATGGAGGCGTTCGGAGACATTCCTAGTGCGTATCGGTTTTGGTTATAGTGCCGCTGACCGAAACCAAATAAATCCGGTCCTCCAGCCGGAGTTACGACCGACACTTCGGTCAGGCTGGCGTTTAAGAGAGGCTCCAATTGTTTAAGATAAGCGCTCGATTGCGATTCCGCAGGCTGCAAGGTCACGGTCGCATTGGGAGCGGTATCTGCAGCTGTGAAGCACTTTTTGTTTTCATCTACAAGCAGCAATTGCATAATTGGCGTGCCCAAATGATTGATTGCTCGTGGTTGCCCGTCGCTGCCGGATTGAATTTCCAATTGCTCCGTGCATTTTCGAATGCGCGCTGTGATGAACTGGGTCGGCGTGCGGGAATACAGCCAGCCGCTGGTCATCTGTTGTTCCAACGGTGAGTCTGATTTTGCACGCTCGCTTGGTTTCCAATCCAACACCCGACCTGCTTGCTCGTCATTGGCTAACGCTTGCAGCGTCAGTGGGATGACGACGGTATCTTCTGTGAACTTCAAACCGCCGGATGGCGTCAAGCCGGCATAGTATGAAAGCCGGCTCCAACAAGCGGCCTCGCCATTGCGCTGGTCAAGTTGGGTGAAAGAACGCGCTCTGGCGCGGACGCTCAATCCATCCGCTACAAGGGCATACAATAGTAGTGCGGAAGTAACCAATAGGGCTCCAGCCGGCACCGTCAACACCGTCAGATTCAATTTTCCTAAGCGGCGAAGAACGTAGTAATTGACAGGTCCGAGTATGATGACGAATAACGTGATCAGCACTTGAAATTGCAGCACGGGAACCAAGCCAACGCCGGGAATCAGAAAATTCCAGAAATCCGTGTTGTTTTGATAGATAGAAACTCCCCATCGCTGCGACCATTGCCAACGCTCCGGACCAATGCTGTTAAATACCCAGTTCCAAGCCGAGGATGGCATGCCGGAGAGGAGCTCATCCGAGGGTAATGCCACGACGATGCCCAACCCGCACGAATGTATGATAAATGGCGCTTCGTCGGCGGTCGAAGTGTTCTGCGTATTATTTGCCCGCGCCGCATTCAGCGAGGCTTTATCATTAAACAGCATCTGACCGCGCAAACCTTCTGGTGAAAGTTGCCAACCGCGCTGCACCGGATCGCTTTCATCAGCCCGGGCTGCATGCGACAGATCGTCGTCGATCCACGCCAAATGCTCCAACTCATTCAACTTCTTCCACCGTTGACCGGCATCATATACGATCAGGGTGCCGCCATTGCGAACCCAATCGCGGATGGCTTGCATCCGCGGACGATAATTGGCGTGCGTGATTTCATACTCTTGCAGTTTGTCGAGCGATACCAGCATGACATCAAAGCAGCTGTAATCGATCCACCGAACAGGTAAATCTGTTATCGAAGGAATTGCGGAAGTCAATGCAGACCCGACGGTGGCAACGCCCCCGGGCGACGGCGCACCGACCATCGCATTGGAAATTGCCGGATCGATTGTCGCCGACGCATTATCCGGAGCGATACTCATGAGTTCCATCGAAGGATTCACCAGAAAGGTGCTGGAAATTTTGTCTACGCCGCTGAGCAGCAATGTCACCGGAGAAGCTCCTTCACCTTTCATTGTGCCGCCCCAACTGGTCCAGGCAGAGTTTTCGGGAACGGAAAGTTGCTTCACATACTCGCCATCTTCGTAGACATCTAAAGCAAACATCCCCCAAGCGCACAATTGCGGCACCGCCAGTATGGCTTCGGCGGTCGATTTTCCGGCAGGAATTTCCAAGGTTTGAGTGACAGCGATGCTTTCGTTGCGTGTGTATCCTTGCATCGGACGAAAGATAATGCTGAGAACGCGGTCAGCGGTAACCGGTCCGGCAAGTGATTTCAACGAAACGCGCACAGGCCGATAACCACTCGCATCGACCCACATGGTATTAAGAGTCAACGTTAAGCCGGTTTTGTTGACTTCGCCTGGCTGCAATTGCGGTGTTTGGATTACCGTGCCCGAACTTGCGAACAACGATCCGATGGGCATCGTCAACAAAGTCGCCGTAACGAACCACAACAGAAGCTTGGGTGTAGAGATAGGATTTTCATCTGTGCGCTGAGGCGCTTGGTCCGTTGAGATGGAGGACGCAATAAGGTCCGCGATTCTGTGTGCTTTTCGTGCGCGGCGACGTGTTTGCATTGCCGAAAGAGCACGGCCGAAAAGCGCTACTGCGCCAAACATCACTACATACACGACAAATGCTACCCCTAGTGAGATGACTCCGACGACAATTCCGCCGGCCCAGGCATCTCCCTGGGTTGCGCGCGCGAAGATCAATGACACCACCGCCATGACGGCGGTCAGCGCCAAAATCCAACGGAGAGTAAATTGTGGAATGGACGTGCGGCGTACTTCGGTCATGTTTTTGATTGTGCCATGCCGCCGGCCCAAAACAAAGCCGGGCGGCCGAAATTAGAAAGGTCAAATTCGAATTTGCTTTGCCCCAGAGCACGCCGACTGGTCATTTCGCTCAGTCAGCATGTTGGACCAAAGCCAGCAACTCTTGCATGGCTAATACGTCCGATTGGCGGCCGGCGCGGGAAAATATCTGCTCCAAATTGTGAATGATTCGGGCGAGCCATTGTGGGTGCGTGGCCGTAGCCAAGACGGCATCGGAGCGTTCGACAGGCGTGCCGGCCCGTTGATCGAGCAAGTGGTATACTTCGTTGTCTGTAAGCACTCGTCCGCGGTCGAAGGCATCGACAATCATCCAGGAATTGCCGACTTCGACGGCCGCCAAAAAATGAATGGGTGAGTTGATGCCCCGTACTTTGAGGCCCACTTGCTGCGCGACAGCTTTGTAAACCAGCGATAACGTTACCGGAATGCCGCGCCGTGTCTCCAGAACGCGCGGCAAATAGCTGTTCTCCAGCGCGTAATAGTTTTCAGCGTGTCCAGCGAAGCCCCACTCTTCAAACAGCACCTCGTGCAGTTGCGCTATCATGGCCTGCGGATTGCCTGAACAAACGCGGCTACAAATCTCTTGTGCTATTTCAGCGAGTGTCTGTTCCACCGCCGCCGTGTCGACACCGTCCAATTCGTGCATCGAGACTGCAATTGCGGCACGAACTAAGGAACTGGTTTCTTCCAGTGACGGCAATTCGCGCGCGAACAACTCGTACGCTGCGGAACGACAGTAGCGCGGCGCCTGCGACATGGCCAAGTGCAAACGGGGCGGCTTGGGATCAATAAGTTAGATAAGATGCTCAACTTCCATTTAAGGCAACGTGGCGCAACGCTGCCCAGGAAACGGCTGTCCCCTCCCAAGCCGTTCACCTTTTCGAACCGGCATTGATTGTACATTCCTAGTTGCATTTTTAATAGATTCAAAATGGCAAAATAGTTGGCGCGGGCTCATTCCCAATGGGCGAGATGGGTTTTCAGCCCTTCTAATAAATCGCAACCGTGAACGAACCAAGCATCGGCCGTATTGTGCTTGTGGCTTAGCGATTTACGGCAGATTACTTCGGTCGTCGTCCGTGTTCGATTTCGTCGGCCAGCGCATCCGCCTGATAGACTTTCCGCAGAGCTTCCAAAATGGCGCTGGAATGAACGCTAACAGCCCGCGCTTGCTCGTCCGTGTAGGTGAAATCGAGCACCAGCGATTGAATGTTGCCATCAAAAATGATGCCCACATACTCACCGGCTTTGTTGATCACCGGGCTGCCGCTGTTGCCGCCGATGATGTCCGCTGTGCTAACAAAATTAAACGGCGTATCCATATTCAAGGCTTGCGGTGGCTGTAACCAGCTATTGGGCAAGGCAAATGGGGGCTTCGAGCCGTGATTATCGGCATGCTGAAATGCGCCGCCAATCGTCGTCCAGGGTGAAATGGTCTTGCCGTCTTGCTTGTAGCCTTTCACCTGTCCGAAAGCTAACCGTAGCGTGAACGTAGCATCTGGATAGGTATCGGTTCCCTTGACGGCAAACACAGCTTTCGCGATTTTGGCATAGCCCTGCTTCATCGGCTCATCGACTTTTTCTTCGTAGGTTTTCCGTAGATCGCGCGCCGGCGGGTCAACCAAGCGGGCCAACAAAATCATTGGATCGTTCGAGCCGTCGATGGCGGTCCGGCCCCCAGCTGCCAATTCCTTTCGAAAGGCCACATCCTTCAAGCGTGTGCCGCGCACCAGTTCATCGGCACGGGCCTGTGGCGATTTGCCTTGCAACGTTTTCCGCACCCACTCGTTATCGGCGCCGGCCTGTTCCATAAACATGCTAAGCGAATCGGCCAACTTCACGGTTTCCAGATCGTCGTAAATGGGCGCTTCGGAAAAAAGTTCTTGCTCTAAAGACTCGCGATTCGATTGGCGATATTCTCGCAAGCGCTCCGCGTTGTCTTTTTTATCTTCGTCAGCCATGCGAACCAGTGTGCGTGCGATGTGGAACAGATCGCTGTTAAAGGCAGTGCCAATTTCGACCAATCCCCAATCGACATAAATTTTGTCCCATTGATCGATCGCTTTAGAGACATCGTCCCAAGCGCCGACGTCGTCTTTCAATTTGGGATCTTTTGCCACAGCCGCGCGCAGCGATTTTTCTTCTTCCCGCTTGCGATTCATGATTTCCGGATCTTGCAAGCCAGCCAATCCGCCAATGCGGGCTTTCCGGCTGTTTTGATAACCGAACAATTCATCCTTGGCGCGGCGAGCGTT
Organism: Pirellulales bacterium; assembly: GCA_035656635.1. Taxonomy (NCBI): domain Bacteria; kingdom Pseudomonadati; phylum Planctomycetota; class Planctomycetia; order Pirellulales; species Pirellulales bacterium. The sequence continues at coordinate 1 of DASRSD010000046.1, read as the reverse complement.
T
>DASRSD010000045.1 GCA_035656635.1 Pirellulales bacterium | reverse complement strand
CGTCAGCGAAAAACGTTGGGCCTACTTGAACAACGGAATCATCACCGGTGGGCCCATGCAACCGCGGCTCAAGGCAGGTGTGGCGGTCAACATTGTGCGGGAATGCCTGGCGGCCCTGGCGGCGCTGCACCGCAACGGCATTGTGCACGGCGATATTAAGCCGTCGAACATCATGCTCAAGCGCACGGGGAACGCGAAAATTGTCGACATCGGCTCGGCCTTCGCGCTCGATGCCATGCCCCCGCGCCGCACATGCACGCCCACCTATGCCGCGCCGGAAGTTTTGGAAGGCAGCGATTGCTCGGCTCGCGCCGATCTAGCCAGCTTGGGTTACGTGCTGGTCGAAATGCTTTCTGGCCGGTCGCCGTTTGCAGGCATGTCGGCGTACAAAGATTTGCTGGAGGCCAAGCGTTTTCTAGCGCATCGCTTGCCTCAAATTTTGCCGGCCGAGGTTACTTGCAACGAACTGCTGATGAACTTTTGCCGCGGGCTCATTGCGCCGGATCCCAATCGTCGCTTTCCCAGCGCCGAAGCCGCTGATTTGGTGAAGGAAGGGGCCGCCAGCTTCCACCGCCAGCTCATCGTGGGCGGCCTGGCCAGCGAATACGAAAACGAAATTCGCGTCTGGTTGGACGACCTGGAATGAAATCATCGCTGGCCTCTATCCGGCGATCCAACGGTACACAATGTACAGGCACAATCCTGTGCCCAGGATGACCAACCACGATTTCTTTCTGGCAGGGCTATCCTCTTCCGAAATATAGCGCTCGCAGTGTGGACAGCGAGGCGTTGTTTCAAGGATCTCTGCCCCGCAATATGGGCACTCCATGGTCGGCTCGTCATCGTCAAAGTATTCTTGTGCATCGTCATGCGCTTCCTCGTCATTCTCAAAATCCTGCGGTTCACCGTATGCCATAGGCCGTAATATCTCACTGCGCTTTGTGATCAGTCACTTTGCTTCGTATCCCTTCCACAGCCACAACAGCGCCTCTGGCAAAGTTTGCGCAACCACTTTGCCATCCACGTGGCCGGCGCCATTGGCGAACACATATTGGTACGGGTAGCCCTTGTCTTTCAACGCAGCGGCCATGCGCTGATTGGCCATGACCCAGTTGTGATACGAGGATTCGTCGCGCTGGTAACCGTTGTCGTGCTCGCCCACTTCCATCCAAATGCGGATCGGCTTGCGGTCGGACTGTGGGATGAGGTGCTCGTGATATTCCCACGCCCCGTGCGGCGATTCGGGATTATCCGGCGATTGCTGCGCCACAAACGTGCCGGAGTAACTCAGCACTTTGTGATACAACTCCGGGTGAAACCAGGCCATGGTAAAAGCGCAGGCAGCGCCAGAGCTGCCTCCCATGCTCGCACGGCCTTCGGGATCTTTGGTGAGCTTGACATTGCATTCCTGTTCCACCTTGGGCAGCACTTCGTCTTCGATGAATGTTGTGTATTTATCGGAAACGGTGTCGTATTCCAGGCCGCGCTCGCTTCCTTTGCCATCGCCGCCGCCGGAATCGAGCATCACCGCCACCATCGCCGGCAGCTTTTTCTGGTGAATCAAGTTATCCAACACCGGCGTCAACCGCTTCACGTAGCTATGCCCATCCTGCACCACCATGAATGGAACCGCCGTGCCGGGCTTATAGTTGGCGGGAACGTAAACCCAGAGCTTGCGCGAATACGTGCCTTTCAACCCGGGGTAAATTTTGCTGTCCTCCGATTTCATCGTCAGCTCGTGCACGGTTCCCTTGGGCACGTCGTCAGCCACGGTCAACTCCGGCGCATTTTGATACGGCGGCGAAATCACGAAGTCGCCATTCACGTCTGGCGTAGGCTGTGATGCCACGGCCGGTGCGGGTTGCGCTGTCGAATCGTCAGCCTGCACGGCACGAATCCAAACCCCGATCAATATCAAGCACGGCAATCCCCACAGGCGTTTCATCGTAATCCTCCGCAGTTAAAAACGTGTTGATCCAAGTGAATTAGGAACTGATCGTTTGCTTGCTTCCGCCGATTGTGAGTCAGGCAATCCGTTTTTATTTTCGTGACAGAAGGGGTTGAATTTGTCTCCGTCGTCGCGGCACATGTTCGGAAAACTCGCAGCGATTTGCGAAGTCCGGCGCGACAAAAGTAGTTGAGTTTACGTTCCATGGCGTGCATTTTTGGCGATTTTTGGAAGTAAGCCACAAGTAATAACCAGCCGTCGGTAATGTACAACTCGTAATGAACAACGATCAACGAACTACGAGCCGCCGCACTGCGGCATGCCTGGTTGGGCAGCCGCTATCGCCGTGCCGTGGCGTGGGCGCAATATAGCAAACGGGTGGCCCAAAAACGGCGAAAAATTTTTGATCCGTGTGAATTTGCTGCCCGGCGTGAAATGTCGCGCGTTCTTCAAGCACTGCCGCACAGGCCAGCCGTGGCACTCGTGCGTTACTGTGCAGCCCACCAGTTCGGCAACTCGGGATTAATCCGTTGCCACAAAACGCCGTGATAGGATGGCTTCCGCATTTCGATGGTGACGACAACGACCGTCACGGCTAAGCAACTGCTAACGGTCACCGGCCAAGCGGGAACGCCCAGCGTAACCGTGCCCAGCACCAGAATGATAAACACGCAAGCCCAAAGCATCTCCAGCCGCCGGCTGATGCGGAAGATGTTGCAAAACAGCCGAAAGCCAGATTGGAAAGCGGGATCATCCACGGTTAATTGTTTGAAGCGTGGATTTATGCTGAGCGGCGTTTGGTTTCGCCGATGAATTCGCTGACGCTTTCGTGATCGAACAGCGTGGGCACGCCTTTGGAATCGAAAAAGATTGCTGTGCCGGCACGCGTGACCAGCGCTTCGGGATGTTCAACGTCGATATGCTCGCCGCTGACAAACCGCACCCGATACGAACGAAACGGCTTGCGTTTTTGATAAGCCCGCAACGCTTTGTCGAAATTTTCGGAGGTCATGTTGAAATTATAGCAAGAAAACTCGCCGAAAGTTGCTAGATGAAATTCGGTTGAGCGCCACGCTTATAGTTCCGGGGAAAACTCTCCCTACCGGCAAGCCAAAGAAAAATATCAATTTCCCTCAGAGAAAACTGCTCAAGCTTATAATGCCTGCTGAATTCTCTTATTGTCTTCACAAACTTATCGTAGCACTTCAAATCTGTCTTATGAAAAGCTGAGAATGCGTCAACCTTACCATAGTGTGTCAGCATTTTCTCAACATAGTAATCATATATTGGAAAGTTATCCGGATAATGATGGTTGCAATACTTCGTTGCGAACGAATAGAAATTCTTAGGCTTGTCCCGGATTGTTATCTGCGCCAACTCATTAACGAGTGAAAGATCGCCGATTCTAAGGCGATTATCTATGTTAGCCCTTTGAATGTGTTTAGCAACGGTGTATGTATCAAAAATATTTGTGCTGTAGAAATCGTTCAGTGCACTAACTTTTAGGAGTACGTGCTCGAGCACTGAATTGCCAGGGCAAAAATTCTGGAACAGCAGCGACAGCGATTCTTCTTGGAGCTGGTAGTTCTCAAGTTACTCCCATTTCTGCAAATAACTTGAGAGATAACTCGGAGTTGGCGTTTGCGGCGACATCATGCCCAACAGGATTGGTTCCGCAACGAAAATTCATGCGCCGATCAGTTTACGGAGAGAATCCACTTGCTCTTGCAGTGCCGCTGACGAGAGGCAATCTTCGGTCACGTTGTGGCGCTTGAGCAGGGCCTCGGTTTTGAAGCGGTCCAATCCCAAAGCGACCGCCAGTTGATGGTGCGTCAACTTTTCGTGGCGATAGAGTTCCACCAGCGCCGCTTCTTTGGCAGCTTGGTTCAAATCGCCAAACTCTTGGCGAAGGTGCTGTTCGATGCCGGCAGGTAGTTCGAATGAAATGCTCATAGATAGCTGATTCTGCAAGCGCTTAATTTTAGCACGCGGCAGGACTTCGGACCATCAAAACGACAGCGTAATGCGCCGGCCTTCTTCGTGACTGCGGCGAGCGGCCAACACGACCACTAATGCACGGTAGGCGTCTTCCAGGCCGGCGGGGTTGCGGACCAGGCTGGTCACGCTGCGGTGAAAGTAAGACAGCAGCATTTCGCCCACGGCCCGTTCGCTTTCCAACGATTCCTGATGCCGGCCCGCCTTGTCGAACCACAACACTTGCGCAGGCAAATCGATGAAGGCGATGCCGTGTTCGCAAGCCACTTGCAAGGCCGGCGGCGGACGGAACGCAACGGCTTCCTCCCAACCTTGCGGCATGTAGTAACCGGAGCTGATTTGCGCAATCACGCCCGTGCCCGCATGCTCGCCGGGCGGAGAAAAATCGAGACTCATCATGCGGTAATCTTCGTCCTTCGATGCCGACGAGACGTTGTGCATGAGGCCCAGCACGGAAGTTGGTTCGGCCCCGACAACGTAGCGGCACCAATCGACCAGCTCCACCAAATCGCTGGTGCCGAAGCCGCGATCTTTGGGGCCCTCAGGCTTGGAGGGTTTTTCGCCCACGCCGATGCGGCGATGACAAAAGATGAGCCGCGGCTTTCCCAAGTGCGTGGCGATGAGCTCCTTCAACCGGAGCGTAGCGGGATTTTGCCGGCGCGCAAATTCGGCCATGAAGGCCACGCCCGCCGCATCGACCCGTTCTTTAATTTGCTTGGCTTCTTCCAGACTAAGCTGCAAGGGCGCCGCGCAGTAAATGGCCTTGCCGTAATCGCAGGCGGCCAGAATCGGCAGCCAGCCCCACCATTGCTCGGCCAGCATCAGAATGGCGTCAATATCTTCCCGGGCCGCCAGCGCACGGAAACCGTCGACCGGCGTGGCATTAAATTCGCGGGCAGCCTGTTCGGCGCGAATCCCCACTTGCTCGCAAACGGCGCGAACTTCAAAGCGATCGGCCAAGGCGCGCAGTGCAGGCCGGTGTCGGACCTCCCAAGCTCGTCCCAGTCCAACAAGTCCGACGCGAAGCTTCATGTGCGGAAGGTGCCTGGTAGCCTGGTGTCTGGTGGTTTAGGGTGAGGTATCGGGCGACGGTGTGTGGTGGTCTGGTGGCCTGGTGTCTGGTGTCTAGTGGCCTTGTGTTTTGGGATTTAGCCGGGTGCTCACAGCACCCGGACCGGACGGCGTGGCCGTCCGGCTATTTCGGAACCGGGTTATCTCGAAACGGGGCGATTTCGAAACTGAAGCTCACGCAAGACAACCAGTCACCAGACACTTTTTGGCGCAATGGGCGATTATATCGGTCCCACGCTGGCAAACACAATCACCGCCAGCGCGGAAGATTTTTTCCAGTCTTGAGTTGCGACTTATTGCCCGTTTGAATCGCAAGGGGCAGAGGAAAATCGATTGGGAAAATGTGGGATTTGGGTCGGCGTGTCGTTAAATTTTATTTATTCAGAAAAATTCCCCCAGTCGTGGGTTGTAAGTTCATTTTACCCACTTACACTACGACCTTTCCCCACGTCCGAAATGCACTTGGCTGAACGGAGACACAACGAAGGAAGCCGACCACGACGGAAGGCAACGAGACAAGCTTTGGCCGCTAGCGCCGAACAGGGCGGGCGAGCTAACTCTTAAGGCGGCTTGTCGACGCCAACTTTTGTGGAATGGCTTGTTCCCCGAAAAGCCAACGGAGATGTCGGACATTGCCTGGCGAATGGAGCGGCCTGTGTGGGCCGGTTGATCGCTTGGCTGCCTGGGCAGGGATTGGCCCACGAATGGTTTGGGGAAAAGCGAATTGCGTGTTTTGTCTTGGTCCCTGCCTGTAAGGAGATGCACTGTGACTAGCGTTTTTACCGCATTGATGCACCTAGCGCTACTGGCCGCCGTTTTGAGCAACCCCACCGCGAATGCCGCCACGATTAATCCCACGGCTGGCAACCCCGCGGCTAGCAACCCCATGGCTGGAAACCCCACGGCTGCCACCGCCGCCACCACCACTAATCCGGCTGCCAATAATGTGGCCGTCAGCAACACTTCGCCCAATCATCCGTCGGCTGCCAATCCGTCGGCCGCCAATCCGTCGGCCACTAATCCATCTACCACGGTGGCCGCGACAAATAATTCGAGCTCCAGCGGCGCGGCTGCGGGCAGTCCGAATCCATCCGCCACAAGCAAACCGGCCAGCCATCCGGCGGCCGGAACCTACGCGGCCGCTTATCAGGAAATGCAAGACAGCGGCAAGCCGATGGTGATTGTGCTGGGGGCCGCATGGTGCCCATATTGCCAAGAGCTGAAAACCTCCGTCATGCCGCAAGTGGCCGCCAAGGGCGAATTACAGCATGTGGCGATGGCCTATGTGAACACCGACGCGGAAAGCGAATTGGCCGATAAATTGATGAACGGGCACACCATTCCACAAGTCGTGATGTACGAAAAAGCCGGCGACGGCTGGACGCTCAAACGGCTGGTGGGGGGGCAAAGCGTGCAAACCGTGGAAGCGTTTTTGGGCCCGGCCGCCACGCAAGACGTGGCCGTGAAGCCGGACGCCGTAAAGCCAGGCGTGGCCGCAACAACCGATGCGGCGAAGCCGGAAACGGCGAAAGCAGATGCCACCGCCAAGCAGCCGGTGGCGACGAAACAGCCGGCTGCAAAAACCCCGGCAACCACGCAGCAATCGTCCGCCGCAGAACATGGCACGCCGACAGGGTAAATTAGTGCGGACCGGTTAAAGAAGTGCAGATTGGCTACGGCGCCGCGGCAGTTTCGCCGCCGGCGCGCGTGGCCAGCGCTTGAAACACGTCGAAATCAGTCTCAAAGCTCAGTGGCTTGCTGGATCCGTCAGCCAGCAGAAACATGGCCACATTGGCGTGGTAGCTCCAGTAGTGGAAATTGTGGTTTCCATCGGGCTTGCCGTTGGAAATGCCATATTGGGCTGTGAGCAAATTGTCGCCGTTGCCACGTAATTCGGCCAGATTTCCGCAGCCACAATAGGGCCAGCCGTAGAACAAATCGTCCGGCATTCCGCGCTCGCCCATCAGGAGCGTGTTGGATAAACCATCGGTAATTTTGGCGATACTTGTGTTGGTGGCGGCAAACAGCACTCCGTCGCTGGCTTTGGCTGTGGAACCCATGTTGCCAAAATAATTGGTTAAACCGTGGCGGCCGTAACCTGGGTAATCGTACCAAATGCGTCCGGCATTGAGGTCATCCGGGCACATGTCGAAGGGCTGCACCTGATTGCCGGGATCTTGCTCTGGCGGAAGCGCGTTGCAGGCCTGGAAACAATCGCCGGGATAGTTGTAATCGATGTATTGAAAAACGTTTTGCGCTTCGATGAACGGCAACAGATGCGATTGAAAACCCCAAAACGATTTGTAGTACGGATATGGCGTCAATCCAACATTACCAACTGGAAAACTTTTGTTGGCATTGTGATAAACGTGCAGGGCCAGACCGTATTGCTTGAGGTTGTTCAGGCACTGGGTGCGGCGAGCCGCTTCGCGGGCTTGCTGCACCGCAGGCAACAGCAGCGAAATTAAAATCGCGATGATGGCGATGACGACCAGCAGCTCGACAATGGTGAAGCCGGCGGATGTGCGACGTTTATTCCACATGGTCGAGGTCATCTGGTGGTGTTATTGCTCAAGCGTGAAATCGTGTTGGTATGGCTTATCGGCCGATAGATCGAGCGTAAAAGTCCAATCGGATCGGAATTGCTTGTCGTACTTGGCGTCTTCCTCTTCGGCAGCATTTTGAATGGCGGCTTTTTCGACGGCGGTTTTGGCTTTGGCGGCTTTTTCAGCGGCCGCAGTATCCTTCGACATTTTCTCTTTTGCCATCTCCAGCGATAACGCCCCTTTAGGGAGGTTCCGCTTCACCAACACGCGGCTGGGGCCAGGGGTTGGTCCATTTTCGGCATCGAATTGATATCGCCCGTCGACAATTGAGGCGGTTGCCGCAGGCCCTGCTCGGCCTTCCGCCGGAACAAACGTAATGGAACCACTGAGTTTTTCGTCGCTGGCCAGGGCCACGGCGCCATAAACCGGCAGCCGTTCCAAAGGATTACGCTGGCCGCAGCCGCCGAGCGCGAAAATCACTCCCAATAATAGCCCCAACGAAGTTGCCGCTTGTTTTTCCCGCAATGTACAGTTGCCCAATGTCATGAGGGAGCGAACCGGCTGGCCCCTGCTACTTCGTTGACATTATTTAATCACGAAGAAAACATTTCGGCAAGCATTTTGGTCAAAATAGGCGACGGCAAGAATTTTTTTAGCTGCCGGGCGGTGGCCAGCGTGCCGCCGAAATGGCTCACGCAAAATCGCGTAAAACTAACTAGGCCGGGCGGAGCGGGCACGCTGCGGTAAATTAGCATCCAGCTCGTAACGGTCGATTTTCCGGTCCAGCGTGGAGCGCTCGATGCCCAAGATGCGGGCGGTTTGGCTTTTGTTCCAACCGGTGGCATTCAGCGTGGCATGAATGTGGCGGCGCTCCAATTCTTCCAGCGACATGGGCTCGAACACATCGGCCGGATTGGGGACCACCTCGGCGGTATCGCCGGCGGTGGACAGTTTGGAAAGCGTTAAATCTTCCACTTCAATGAATTCGCCGCGCGTCAGCACCACGGCCCGTTCCACCACATTTTTCAATTCGCGCACATTGCCCGGCCAGCGGTAGCGGAGCATTTGGTCCATGGCTTCGGGGGAGAAGCCGCGAATTTTGCGGCCGGTTTCGGCATTGAATTTGGCCAGAAAATGGAGTCCCAGCTCGGTGATGTCCTCGGGGCGCTTGCGCAGCGCGGGAACAAAAATTTCCAGCACGTGCAGGCGGAAAAATAAATCGCGGCGAAAAACGCCTTCGGCCACGGCCCGTTCCAAATCGCGATTGGTGGCGGCGATGACGCGCACGTCGCACTGGATGGGATCGCTGCCGCCGACGCGCTCGAACGGATGCCCTTCCAGCACGCGCAGAAATTTGGCTTGAATGGTGGGGCTCATTTCGCCGATTTCATCCAGCATGAGCGTGCCGTCATCGGCGGCCTCGAACTTGCCAATTTTGCGCTCGGTGGCGCCGGTAAACGCGCCCCGTTCGTGGCCGAACAATTCGCTCTCCAGTAAACTTTCCGACAAGGCCGCGCAGTTGAGCACGCAGAATGGACCCTTTTTTCGGGGGCTGGAAAAGTGAATGGCGCGGGCGACCAATTCCTTGCCCACGCCGCTTTCGCCGCGAATGAGCACGGTGGCGCGGTTGGGGGCAGCGCGGCCAATTTCGCGCTGCACTTTGTTCATGACGAGGCTGGAGCCGATGATTTCGCTTTCTACGCCCAACAGCTCGCGGAGCTGCAAGTTTTCATCGCGGATTTGCGTGAGGTCTTCGGCCAATTCCAGGCGGCGGCTGAGATTTTCCATCGCCACGGCCAGCGTATCGGCCACGGCCAGCGTAAATTCCAAATCTTCGGGATCAGGAATGCGCTCCGGCCGGGTGGAGTATAAGTGAATTAAGCCCAGGGCGCGTTCATTTTTGCGGATGGGCGCGCACAAAATGCTGGTGGCGTGAAATTCGCCTTTGCTGTCGCGAATCGAAAGCGCACTGTCGCCCATCACGTTGCGGGCCAGCACCGCTTCCTCTTCGCGCAGCACGGTAGTGGCGACGAAATTAGAAACGCGCTGATAATTCAAATCGGAATCGGTGCGCGAAGCAATGATTTCCAAATCGGCGGCGGTGGCGTCGGCCTTCATGAACCGCGGCAACAGCAGCACCGCGCCGGCATCGGCATGCGTGGCTTCAAACAAGCCGGCCAGTGCCACGCGGGCCACCGATTGCAAATCGGGCGCTTTGGCCATTTCAAATGCCAAGCGGCACAACTGTGCGGCGGCGCGGCCAACTTTGGGAATGGCCTCGTCCGCTTCCGTATCGGGAGTGAGGAACCGAGTTTGCCCGCGGCGGTGCGTAATTTTTGTCGCTTCCGATTCCGGCGCGGAAAGCACGTTCGATTCGTCCACGCTGGCGGCCAGAATGGTGTCGTCCGGGCGCACGCCGCCTTCTTTGTGCGGGCCGCCGGTAGAATCGGGGAACGCCGATGCCAAATCGTTAACGAACGCCATTTGCGAATGGCCAATGCGAATAATTTCGCCCGGCTGCAACAGATAATCGCCGCGGACCCGTTCGCTGCCGATGAGGGTGCCGTTGCGGCTTTCCAAATCGCGTAGCACCCAGCGCTCCTGCGAGTAAAAAATCTCAGCGTGGGTGCGGCTGCAGCGTTCGTCCTTGACGACAATTTGGTTGGTCGGAGCGCGGCCAATGGTGACCGATTGCCCCGGCATAAGCCGGAAAACATCGGTCCACTTCGATCCTTCGCGAATGACCAGATACGCTAACATTCCAGAAAAGACCCCTACGGATTAAATGCCGACAGGGCAGAGACTTGGCAACGATTGATTATAACCAATCGCAACCCAAAGTGTTGCATTTTTCAACACTTTCAGGAATTACCTAGGCAGGTTGCTTAGGGAAAATAATTATCCCACCACGGGAAATTGGCCTGATTTGGCAGCCTGGACAAATTCGCAAACAATCGGCAGTTCCGCCGACCCGATCGGGCTCAACACGGGGTGCTTTCCAGAAAACGGTGTCCCCGTCTAGCGAGTGTTTGCTAGCGGCCGTAGCGGAGATTAACATAAGAAGTGGCCTGCACTTGGGCCTCATTTTGGCGGTCTGTGTGCCGCCAGAAATTGGCAGGCATCGCGTCTTATTTTTCCGTGTCTTGGAAACAGCTGGCTGAGACGACCCGCTGTAAATTATTTTCCGGTGGCATGGTCCGGTTTGCCGGCCTGTGTCTGCCGCCACCATGTCGACTTGTAATTTTCCAGAGCAGAGGAGCAACCTCATGACCGTCGCTGGCACAAATTATCGCGCAAAACTTTCGGTCGTTCTGGCCGGGCTTGTGATCGCCGGCATGGGCGTCATCGCCATTCGGGAAGCGGCGGCACAAGGCACCACCACCACAGGCACCACAACGCCCCAGAATCAAAACAACATCACGATCAGTCCCACTATCAACGTCACCGGCAACGGCAGCAGCAACGGCGCCGGCACCGGCACGGGGCCCTTCGGCGGATTTTTTGGCAACTCGGTCGTGGGCGGCGTGTCGGTGAATGTCGATGGCGTGCTCAAACATCAAGATGCCACGCAGCGAGATCAATTATTGGAAGCGCGTCGCAAAGCGCTGGAGGGAACCACCGGCGAATTGAATCAAGCGGCCAAGCTGCGGATGGTTTCGCTCCGAAAGCTGGACAAAGCCATTGCCCAGTGTGCAAAAAGCGGCAAGCAGCTTCCCGACGACATGCGCTACCTGGCCGGCTTGCAGCGTGTGCAATACATTTTTGTGTTTCCTGAACAGCATGATGTCGTCCTGGCTGGCCCGGCGGATGGCTGGAAAGTGAACGAACAAGGTGAAGTGGTCGGCAGCACCACCGGACGGCCTGTGTTGCAGTTGGACGATTTGATCGTGGCACTGCGTTGTGCTGATGCGGCTCGTCATGGCGGCGTGAATGTTTCGATCGATCCCACGCCCGAGGGCATGCAGCGGTTAAACACGCTCTTGGCGCAGCAGCCGGTGGTGAATAATAACATCGAAAAAATTGCCGGCGCCATGGAAGAAGCGCTGGGTCCGCAAAACATCAGCCTGCACGGCGTGCCCGATACCAGCCGCTTTGCCAACGTGCTGGTGCTGGCCGATTACCAGATGAAGCGGCTGGGCATGAATTTGGATCACTCGCCGGTGAAAGGCCTGACCAGCTATTTGGAAATGGTCAGCCCCACGGCGCGCACCGTGCAAACTCCGCGGTGGTGGTTGGCGCCGAAGTACGATCCACTGGCGACCGACGGCGAAGGCCTGGCGTGGGAAATTCGCGGCCAAGGCGTGCAGTGCATGGCCGAGGAAGATTACTTCGCCGCCAATGGTCAGCGCCAAGTGAACGCCAAGCCGAACCCCCTGGCGCAGAAATGGGCCGATTCCATGACCAGCCACTTTGAGGAGCTGGCGCAAAAAGATTCCATCTTCGGCGATTTGCGCAACTGCATCGATTTGGCCGTGGCCGGGGCGCTGGTGCAAAAAGAAAACTTGCTGGAAAAGGTCGGCTTTCAGCCGCAATACTTGCTCAACGATAAGCTGCTGATTGCCACCGGTTACAATCCTCCCAAGCAGGTCGACAGCAAAGTCAGCTTGCTGAAAAAAGGGAGCAACTATGTGATCAGCGTTTCCGGCGGCGTCGCATTGCAACCGTGGGAAATCATTCAGAAGCAACAAAAAACTCCCGATCTGACGCCCGTTCGCACGGCCGCTGCCCAAGGTCGCTCCATGACCGATCTGGTCCACGCCGGCCGCTGGTGGTGGGACGGATGAAGCGATTAGCAGTTAGCTGTTAGCGGTTAACTGCAGTTAGCAGTTGCGATTAGCGGCTAGCAACTAGCAATTAGCAATACGACACCCCATTTCGTTTAGCCCCGGCCGCTAGGCCGGGTTTTTTTGTTGGCACCGAGCGCCGGCGGCTTCATCAAGCGGCGTACGAACTAACCTGTCAACTGATTCAGCAGCAGCGAAAATTGCAGCGGGGTTTGCACCAGGCTGCTGGAGAAATTGTCGACGTGGCTGAGCGCTCCGGCGGAGTTTTCGTAGTCGCGGTTCAGTGACCAAATGGAAATGCGGTCGATGCCGTGTTGTTTGGCAAAGGCGAGGATTTCCTGGGCGTCGGCGGGCGTGAAGACTTCATCGGTCAGGTCGTTCATGCCGATCATCGGCGTCAGGCCCACTTTGGCCCAAATTTGCGCCGAGGTGAGCATGCCGTTGTAGGCTGTGTTCAGTTGGGCGAACAAACTGTTGGCGGCTTGCACGGCGTAATCGCCCATGTGGCCGGCCGGATTAGGCGCGGGACCGTCGCCGTAATCCATGGTCATGATGTTCACGCCGGCAACGTTCACGCCGTATTTGAGCGCCGATTGAATCACGTACAGCCCGTCAGCTGTCAGCCCGGTGGGCAGCACCGGCAGCGTGAACCACACGCTGAGCGGATGGCCCGCGGCGGCGGCCGCCTGTTGCACGGCGGCAATGGCCTGCGAGCGGCGATCGATGCTGGCGTGATCGGCCACGGCGGCGCCTTCGATGTCGAAATCGATGTGCGTGAGTCCATAAGCGGTGATGACCGATTGATAGGCCGCGGTGAGGGCCGGCACGTTGGTGATGGTTTGCGCCAGTTCTTGGCCTGCCTCACCGCCGAAGGAAACCATGACATCGCCGCCGAGGGCGCGCAGCGAAGTAAGGTTGGCTTTCATGTTTGTGTCGTAATCGCTGTTGCCGACTTCGTACGCGCTGAAGCCTCCCCAGGCCGGCTTGTTGGCGCTGTCGGCCGTGATGAATGCCAGCGTGAAGAACCGCAGGCCTGACGATTTGGCCGTGCCGACAACATCGTACAGCGGCCAGAGGGTGGAATCGACATACGGAGCGTAATACTGCGTGGGCCACACAATTGCGGAGGTCGCCAGCGGTTGGCTCGACGTGCCGGTGCTGCCGGTTCCACCTGAACCGCCGCTGCCGCCAGAGCCGCCGCCGCTGTCGAGAGTGCCGGTTAATAAATAATTCGAGAGCATGGCCGCCACGCCGCCGGGGCTGGCGGTAAAGCCGAAATCGGTGCTTTGACCGGCGGCAATATCGGCATTCCAACTAGCGCCTTGCACAATGTAAGTGTTGCCGGTGTGGCTGACGATCGTGCCATTCCAAATGGACGAAATGGTTCCGGCAAACGTGAATTGCAGCTTCCAATTGTGAATGGTTCCCGCGCCGGTGTTTTTGATCGCCACATCACCGTTGAAGCCGTTGCCCCAATCGTTCGTGTTGCTGAAGGTGATGGTGGCCGGCAGCGTGCTGCCCGAGTTGCCGGGCAGCGAGTCGTCGTTGAGGATGGTGCCCACGGCGGTGGCGCGCGATATCGTGGCATTCACCGCCGCGGAAAGATCGACGAAAAACGTTTCGTCAGGTTCGTAAATGGTATCGCCCAGGATGGCCACGTTAATGGCTTTGCTGGTTTGACCGGCGCTAAACGTGAGCTTGCCGCTAGTGGCGGTGTAATCGCCGCCGACAGAAGCCACGCCGGCCGTGGCGCTGCCATCGCGGGTAGCATAATTCACTGTGACGGTGCTGGTGGCTGGCGCGGAAAGCGTGACGGTGAACACGGCATTCTTTGTGCCGCTGTTCCCTTCACTGATCGACACATCGGCAATGCTGATACTGGGTGGCGGCGATGGCGGCGGCGTGATGGTGCCCGAAAGTAGTTGGCCGTTGAGCGTGTAATTGATTGGGCTTGCCGGGCTTCCCGGCGCGGCGACAAAGCCAAACTCCACTTGCCCACCGGCCGCCAGCGTGCTGTTCCAGCCGGCATTGCTCACGACGTAATGGGTACCGCTGTGACTGACGATGGCGCCGTCCCAAATATCGGTGATCGAGGCGCCGTAATCGAAGGCCAGCGTCCAATTCTTTACCGCCGCGGTTTGCTGGTTAGTCAGCGTAATTTGCCCCTCGAAACCAGAGTCCCAATTTTGCGTGACGACATAGTTGGGCACCACGTTGCCAGCCAGCAGCGTTTTGGGCTCCAGCGATTCCACTGCCGCGCGGCGAGTGCGGTTCTGGGGAACCAAGTTTTGGGACGCGATGGAACGAAAACCACGCGGCGGCGAACGATGCTTGCGAAACGGCGATTGGCCAAAGTTCACGGTGCGGCTCCTGGATGCGGGGATAAGAAATCGAATGAATGCAAAGCGGAATCGACGAACGAGATAAGCAATGAACTTTCGTCGGCACGCATTCGCCCCTGCAGAAGCGCGGCAGACAATAATATTGCCGCTTCGTGCTGGAGGCAAACCCGCACTATTTTCGTTACGGCATGAACAGAAGCGGGGTTTGCCGGTTCAGCTAAAATTCTCGGCGAATGCACAAAATGGGTGCCTATTGAATCGATCCCAGGACAGTTGCTTTTTGGCAACATCGTAATTGATGGAAAGCTAGCGGCAAGATTTTTCACACCTGCCCGCTGAATTG
Source organism: Pirellulales bacterium (assembly GCA_035656635.1). Classification (NCBI taxonomy): domain Bacteria; kingdom Pseudomonadati; phylum Planctomycetota; class Planctomycetia; order Pirellulales; species Pirellulales bacterium. The sequence goes on along the minus strand of DASRSD010000045.1, from coordinate 49,950 downwards.
ACATTTACCCGCGCTGCGATACGATGGGCGATGGTTCGTTTTTCGCCGCAAAGTCTCGTCCCGACCAACGGAGTGCCCCATGACCCAGCTTGAATCGGCCCGCGAAGGCGTGATCACCCCCGAAATGGAATTTGTCGCCCAGCGCGAAGGCCTGTCGTCGGAACTCATCCGCCGCGAAGTAGCCCGGGGCCGGTTGGTCATTCCGGCCAACAAAGTTCACTTGCAAAAGCGGCTGGAGCCGATGGGCATTGGCATTGCCACGAAAACGAAAATCAACGCCAACATTGGCAACTCGGCGGTCACCAGCAACATTGCCGAAGAATTGGAAAAGCTGCACACGGCCGTGCATTTTGGGGCCGACACGGTCATGGATTTATCGACCGGCAAAGATATTGACCGCATTCGCCAGGCGATTATTGATGCCTCGCCCGTGCCGATTGGCACCGTGCCGATTTATCAAATGTTGGAGGAGTTGGGCGGCAACATTGAGGAAATGAAGCCGCAACATTTTTTGGACATGGTGGAGCACCAGGCGAAGCAGGGCGTGGATTACATGACCGTCCACTGCGGCGTGATGCTGGAGCATTTGCATTTGACGATGGGGCGCGTGACGGGCATTGTCAGCCGCGGAGGCAGTTTGATTGCCAAGTGGATGATGACGCACCGCCAGCCGAATCCGTTGTACACGCACTTCGAAGATTTGTGCGACATTATGCGCGAGTACGATGTTACCTGGAGCCTGGGCGACGGTTTGCGGCCGGGCTCCATTGCCGACGCCAGCGATGCGGCTCAATTCGCGGAGCTAGAAGTGTTGGGCGAGCTGACTAAGCGCGGCCGTGAGAAAGGCACGCAGGTAATGGTGGAAGGCCCGGGCCACATTCCGATGGATCAAATCGAAATGAACATGCGCAAGGAAGCCGAACTGTGCGACGAGGCGCCGTTTTACGTGCTTGGTCCGCTGGTGACCGACGTGGCTCCCGGCTACGACCACATTACCAGCGCCATTGGCGCGGCCTTGGCCGGTTGGCACGGCGCGGCCATGCTGTGCTACGTAACGCCAAAAGAACATTTGGGCTTGCCCGAGTTGGACGACGTCAAGCAAGGCGTGATCGCTTACAAAATTGCGGCCCACGCGGCGGATTTGGCGCGGCATCGTCCCGGCACACGGGAACGTGACGATGCACTCAGCCGGGCCCGATTTGCTTTCGATTGGAACGAGCAGTTCCGTTTGGCGCTCGATCCGGAAACCGCCCGCCGCATGCACGACGAAACCTTGCCGCAAGACACGTTCAAAAGCGCCCACTTCTGCAGCATGTGCGGACCGAAATACTGCTCCATGAAAATCACGGAAGATATTCGCGCCATGGCCGCGGAGAGGCCGTTGGAAGTGGTCAGCGTGAAGCCAGTCGATGAGGCTGTGGCAGTTAAATCTTGATTGTGCCGGCGGGAACGCAACAGCTATCGTCCGGCAATTTGAGCGGATTACAATGAAAGGCATGCTTTTTCGCCTGAGTCGCTTGCCGTTTTCGTTGTTCACCGTGTTCTGTTGCGTACGCTGGGCGATGTGCGCTGAGTCGAATTCATCATCGCCAGCTGCAGCGGCGGGCAACTCTGCGCGGCCCAACATCGTTTACATTCTGTGCGATGATTTGGGCTATGGCGACGTGCATGCGCTCAATCCTGCGCGGGGAAAAATTGCCACGCCGAATTTTGACAAGTTGGCGACGCAAGGCATGACGTTTACCGACGCCCATTCCGGGTCGTCGGTGTGCACGCCCACCCGGTATGGAATTTTGACGGGCCGGTATGCCTGGCGCACGCGGCTGCAATTGGGCGTGCTGCAGGGAATGAGTCCGCCGCTGATTGCTGACAGCCAGTTAACCGTGGCCAGCCTGCTGCAAAAGCACGGCTATGCCACCGGCGCCATCGGTAAGTGGCATTTGGGTTTGAAATTTGGCGACAACCAGTGGACCGATCCGCTGAAAGACGGCCCGCTGCAACACGGGTTCGATTATTTCTTCGGCATTAGCGCGTCGCTCGACATGCCGCCGTTTGTGTACATTGAGAATGACCATGTGACCGAAGTGCCGAGCGTGGAAAAGAAATGGATTCGCACCGGCCCCGCGGCGAAAGATTTTGAAGCCATCGACGTACTCCCCAAACTGACCGAGAAAGCGACTAAATACATCGCCGCACACGCCGCCGACATCAAGAGAACCGCTGGCGATAGCAAGAACACCGCCGACGCAAAACCGTTCTTCTTGTACGTGGCGTTCACTTCGCCGCATACGCCGATTGTGCCCACTCCGCAGTGGCAAGGAAAAAGCGGGCTGGGACCATACGGCGATTTTGTAATGGAAACCGATTGGGCAGCCGGCGAAGTGCTGAAAGCCATCGACACGGCCGGGCAGGCCGACAACACGCTGGTCATTTTCGCCAGCGACAACGGCTGCTCGCCCGCGGCTAAGGTCGATCAATTGGAAGCCCAAGGGCATTACCCCAGCGCCCAATTTCGCGGCTATAAGGCCGACATTTGGGATGGCGGGCATCGCATTCCGTTCATTGTTCGCTGGCCGGGGAAAGTGAAGCCGGGCTCGCAGACCGATGCACTGGTGTGCTTGACCGATTTGATTGCTACGTGTGCGGACCTTGTCGGCGAGAAGTTGCCCGCCAATGCGGCCGAAGATTCGCAAAGTTTGCTGTCGGTTCTCACCGGGCAAACATCGCTGGCCGGCAAAGGAGCGGCGGACGACGTCATTCATGCTGACATTCACGAAGCCGTGGTGCATCATTCCATCGACGGCAATTTCGCCATTCGCAAAGGCAAGTGGAAGCTGGAACTGTGCGCCGGCTCCGGCGGCTGGAGTGCGCCGCGGGAAGCGGCGGCCGTAGCTCAGCACTTACCTCCGGAGCAGTTGTACGACATGGAAAGCGACGAAGGGGAAAAGCGCAACGTGGCGACCGAGCACCCGGAAGTGGTGAAAGAATTGACCGCGCTGCTTACAAAATACATTGCCGATGGCCGCAGCACGCCGGGCGTAGCGCAGAAAAACGACGTGCCCATCAAGCTCCGCAAAGAGCCCAAGCCCGCCGCCGAGGCGCGCAAAGACGGCGATTGAAGGTGCTGCGAAATGCGGTAGGAGGCGACTCCGGTCGCCGACGGAATCTGGCTCAGATGGAAAATTCTCGATCACTGTCACCGAAGCTCGATGTGGTTTGCTCCGGCTCTGCGTATGAAATGGGGCTGGCGCAAGGCCGTGCGCTGCAGGACCGCATTCGCTGGGGACGCGCGGAGCTTGCCCAACTGGAGGCATTTCGGATGGAGCAGCCCTGGTGGATGCCGTATCCGGTGTTTCTGAAGTTTGCCGAACACAAAGTTACCGCGATGGTGCGTTCCGGAGTGAGGGCGTCGTTTCCCGAATCACACCAGCGACTGGCGGGCATTGCCGACGGGGCTGGCATGTCGCTGAGTACACTCTACCTGTTCACCGGATTGGAAGCGCTGATGGCCAGCGTCGAAGGGCGCATTCGCATTCCAGTCCTCTCGGCGGCTTGTACCGCCATTGCCGTGCGCGGCAAACGCTCCGCCGACAACCAGCCCATCATCGCCCGCAATTTCGATTATTTGCCGATCGTGCAGCCGCTTTATTCGCTGCGCGAAAGCCGACCGGCCGGCGGCATGCGGTCGCTGGAATTTTTTACCGCGTCCATGGCCGGCGCCATTGACGGAGTGAACGAGGCAGGCCTGTGCATCACTTATAACTACGCGTTCACGCTGGATCGGCCCAATCGACCCTCGGGCATGATTTCGATGGCGATTTCCGAGGCCCTGGCAAAATGCCGCAGCGTGCAAGAAGCGGCCGATTGGATTTCGTCTCGGCCGCGCTGGGGTGGCGGCATTTTGATGTTGGCCGATGAAAGCGGCGAGATGGCATCACTGGAACTTTCCAGTACGCAGGCAAAATTGCGACGCCCGGCCCAAGGAGGCGACTGTATTTTTCACACGAACTGTTTTTTTCAGCCCGAGATGTGCACCGTGCAGGTTCCGGCGGCGGCAATTTTCACGGACCGAGTGCCCACGCCCATTCGCGGCAAGCGGGTGTTGCAATCGGCAGATAGTCGGCGCGACCGGCTGGCGCTGTTACTCGATAACGACGAGGCATTGGGATCCGATCGCTTGCGCACCATCCTCAGCGATCACGGCGCCAGCGGCCGGCCTAGCGACAACTCGCTATGCACACACGGCGGCTATTGGACGACAACTGCGTCGCTGCAATGGTTTCCGCGCCAGCGGAAAGTGCGCGTGGCGTATTCTGCCACATGCCAGGCCGAGTACACCGAGCTACGGCTGAGTTGAAGTCACGGTGTTCAACCTCCAGTCATTGGCCGGGGGCTAAATGGCGGCTTGCTCGGCGGCCGTTATTTTGGCGGTATCGCGCGCCAAGTGTTTAGAGCCCAGCACCCAAAACACGCCGCTTAAAAAAATAGCCAGCGAGACAGTTGCGAAGCCGGCGTTCATGTTTGTGCTGACTAGCTCATCGGCTTTTCCGCCGGCCGAAGCCAACGCCGCAACTCCCGCTTGAGAAACCTGTGCGGCATGGTCGCCAAAAACCATGTTAATTTTGCCGATCAGCGGGGGGCTGATGGCGTCGCCCAGCGTGTGGATGATAAATATGTTCAAGGCGAAACCCGCGGCGCGGATCGAAGGATGCGTCACATTGGCCAAAATGGTGTTGCTGGGCCCCGTGTTGAAGAATAGGCCGCAGCACGTGATGAAAATCAGCGCCCAGGCAGCCGGAAACGGCACAACCAGTGCCGCCAAAAAAAAAGGCAGCGCGAAGAGCATTCCATAACCCGAAACCAAAAAATAGGAGCCCGGCCAGCGGTTCCGCAATTTATCTCCTAGCCAACCGCCGGACAGCGTGGCTGCCAGGCCCGTGACGACTACAATCACGCCGAACGTCCAGTTGGCATCCGTCAGGGCAGCCCGGCGAAGCTCCGCGTTCGCTGGATCGAGTAGCCCGGCGTGAACTTTCCGCCAAACTAAGTAGCGCGGAATCCAAAACGCCAGTCCACCCACGGCGAATGTCATCGCCGTCATGCCCGCCGTGTTGTAAAGGTACGAGGGAATTCGCAATAGCTGTTTGTAATCGGCCAGCGCGGTGGCTTTCGGTTTGGTTGTTTCGTTGCTCGGACTAGCTGTCGGAAGCGATGAGTTTGGAGAGAGTTTCATGGCGGCCACCTGGTCGCGCCGTGAATCGCGCATCGCCAACGCCCAGAAGCCCAGCAGCAGACCCGGCGGCACCACAATGAAAAACGCGTAGTGCCAAGTGAATCCTAAGTGCAGCACTTGTCCGCCAAGCATGTAACCCAGCGCGCTTCCCACCGGCATGGCCACGTAGAACCAGGCTAGCACCTGGCCGCGGCGCTCGATGGGATACAAATCGGAAATGATGGTTGGCGCCACAGGGCCGTAAGCGGCCTCGCCAATGCCGACAAACACCCGTGTCGCCAGCATCATGCCGATACCCGTGGCCAAACCGGTGGCGCCACTTGCCGCACTCCACAGCAACACGCCCACACCGACCAACATCCACCGCGAGTAGCGATCGGCCAGCCAACCGAACAACGGCGCAAAGCACATGTAGCTGACCAAAAAGGCGGTGGCCAATAATCCCGTTTGTGCTGCGGTTGAACCAAAATCGTGCTGGATCTGATCCTCCACCGCCGCCAGCACATATCGATCGACGTAGTTGAATAAGTTGATCGCCAGCAACAGCACCAATGCCACGCGCGCCCCGGGAACGCCTAATGATTTCTTGGATGCCAATGCTTGTTTTGGTGATGATTTCAATGCCACAATATGACTCGCGCAGAGACGCAGAGAACGCAAAGCGGCTCGGAGATGTATTTATGCCGGAAGTTCATGAGAACGATATTACCGGAATTGTGATTGATGCGGCAATTGGAGTGCATAAGACGCTAGGCCCGGGATTATTGGAATCGGTCTATGAAGTCGTGCTGGCACATGAACTAAGAAAGCGGGGGTTGAAGTGCGAACGGCAGGTGCCGATGCCGATTGTGTACGATGGCTTACGGTTTGAAGAAGGGTTTTGCATCGACATTTTGGTGGAGAACCTGGTCATTGTGGAACTGAAATCGGTCGAAAAGACAATCCCGGTGCATAAGAAGCAAGCTTTGACGTACCTTCGTTTGATGAACAAGCATGTCGGATTGCTCATCAATTTCGGCGAAGAATATCTCAAGGACGGGATTACGCGCCTGGTCAATCAATTGCCGGAATAAAATAATTCCTAATTTTTCCTCTGCGCCTTCTGCGTCTCTGCGCGAGGATTTAGTTCGTTTTGCGTTCCTGCGCGGCGCGGATTTCGGGCAAAGGATAGTCGATGATAGGCAAATCGAGGCCGGCAATTTCTTTCAACCGCCGCCAGCCGCGGGTGACCAGCGATTGCCGCTCGCGCACATAAGCCGGATCAAGCCGGCGTTTGTCGAAAGCGCCGTCGACGGTGACTGGCGCGAAATCATCATCGACAATGAACTGCGCCATCACCGGGTTGCAGCGGATGTGGCGCTCCCGCAGGGTGTGGAGCGTTTCGGGATCAATTTCGCCAATGACGTAGCGCAAATACAAATCGCTGTCGGTGATTTCGGCCACATCACCACCGCACACATCGCACAGATAACCTTCTTCGCATTTAGCCATAATGAGCAAAGGCAGAACGCAGAAAGCAGACGGCAGAAGTCAGCATGTTTATGATTGCGCCCATTTCGATCCAATGTTACCGATCACTTTGACAGAGGTTTTCTGCTTTCTGCCTTCTGCTTTCACAATCCCAGCACGTCGTTCATGCCGTACAGTCCGGCGGGTTTGCCGGCCAGGAATTTGGCGGCGGCCAGCGCGCCGTGGGCGTAGCAATCGCGGTTGGTGGCTTGCACCTTAATTTCCAGCGTCTCGCCCAGCAAGCCAAAAATAATGGTGTGCTCGCCGGGATTATCGCCGCTGCGGACAGCATGGTAGCCGATTTCTTCGTGCGGCCGCTGGCCGGGCCGGCCTTCGCGGCCATGTTGATGCTTGGTCAGGCCCATGGCGTCGGCGATGATTTGGCCGAACTTGAGCGCGGTGCCGCTGGGCGCATCTTCCTTGAAGCGATGATGCCGCTCGATAATTTCCACATCAGCCCCGCTGGGATGCTCGGCCAGCGCGCGGCCGCAAATTTCCGCCAGCCGCATCGCCAGGTTGACCGTCAGGCTCATGCTGGGAGACGATAGGAGCGGAATTTTTTTGGAGGCCTCTTCGATAGCCGCCAGCTGTTGGGCATCTAAACCGGTGGTGGCGACGACCAGCGCAATCTTTTTCTCCAGGCACGTTTTCAAAATCGACATGGCGCCGGCAGGATTGGAAAAATCGATGATCACATCGACCGGCACGGTGAGCTCAGCGGCCAACGGCACGTTCAGCTTGTGCAGGCGCGCGATGTGCCCAATATCTTCGCCCAACTTGGGGTGCTTGGGCGAATCGAGCGCGGCGGCAATTTGCAGTTCGTCGTCGGCGGAGCCAAGCACCACAAGGCGCTGCCCCATGCGGCCGGCGGCTCCGTGAACGGCAATTTTAATGGGGTTGGGCATGGATGGCGTAGCGGCGTTGTTTTGGGAGAGGCGTGCGACCAACGGTCGCGGCTTTATGAATACAGTTGAATGGCGCGGATGATTTCTTCCAAATTGTTGTTTACCGTGACGGCTCGGTTGGCAAAGGCAGCCCGTTTAACGCCGCGGCTGCCTAGCACTTTGTTGAACATTTCCTGATCGGTGGTGTGATACGCCACGGTGGCGGTGGGGTCTTTCAATTGGTGGCCGGTGAGAATGCACACCACGCGCTCGTCCTTCCCGATGACGCCCTCGGCAATCAAATTTTTCGCGCCGGCGACACTGGCGGCGCTGGCCGGCTCGCAGCCCAAGCCGCCGGCCCCGACTTGCGCCTTAGCGTCGAGCATTTCCTGCTCGGTGACTTCGCGCACCACGCCGTCGCAAACTTCCAGCGCGCGCAGACACTTGTTCAAATTGACCGGCCGGTTGATTTCGATGGCGCTGGCGATGGTGTCAGCTCGGCGGCCGGCGGCATCCAGCTCCGCATAATAATTGCTGATAATATTTTCATCGGGTTGGCCACCGTTCCAGCGCAAGCCACGGCGCTCAAACAGTTCGTACAAAGTATTCGCGCCGGCTGCATTGATGACGGCCAATCGCGGCACACGGTCGATTAATCCCAACTCCTTCAATTCAGTGAACGCTTTGCCAAACGCGCTGGAGTTACCCAAGTTCCCGCCGGGAACGACGATCCAATCGGGCACTTTCCACTGCAGCGACTCCAGCACGCGCAGCATGATGGTTTTTTGCCCTTCTAGCCGGAACGGGTTGACGCTGTTCACCAAGTAGATGCCTTCGCGCGCGGAAACTTCCTTGACGCGCTGCATGGCGTCGTCAAAGTCGCCGGCAATTTGCACGGTGAGCGCGCCGTAATCCAGCGCCTGCGAAAGCTTGCCGTAGGAAATTTTTCCCGAACCGATAAAGATAATTCCCTTCATTAAGCGCGTGACCGCACAGTACAGTGCCAACGATGCGCTGGTGTTGCCTGTCGAAGCACAGGCCGCCCGCTTGGCGCCGACCAGGTGGGCATGCGTGAAAGCGGCCGACATGCCGTTATCTTTGAAGCTGCCCGAGGGGTTCATCCCTTCGTACTGCAAATGGAGTTGACCGCGTCCTAAGCCGACGTATTTGCCCACGGACGAGGCCAGTTGAAGCAAGGTTTGGCCTTCGCCAATGGTGACGGCCATTTCCGGCGGGGCGAAGGGGAGCAATTCGCGGAAGCGCCATACGCCGCTGAAAGAAAGTGGTTCGTGCCGGCGCGACCATTTGCTTTCGAACCAGTTAAGCGCGGTGGGGGGCTCGAGGCGGTCCCAATCGTAAGCCACGTCGAGCAGTTGGCCGCAGTCGCAAGCCACGCGTACTTCTTCAATGCCGTACGTGGCCCCGCAAGTGGGCGACACGCAACGTTGAAAGGCGACATCGGTTTTGGTGACAACGCTAATGGGACACTCTCGGAAAGCTAGCATGGAGCGAATCGGCGACGGCGGCAGATTATTCAGTGTAGATGAGAGCCGCGAGCGGGAAAAGCCGAATGGCCCAGCGACCGGTTCAATCATTTCAGTCGTTCGTCATTTCCTTGGGTCCTCATCATTCGGATTCCGTAATTCCTGGCTTGGGATGGCTTGGGACCGGCCCTTTGACACTTCGATATTTCCCAGTTTATAATTGCAGTTTCGCCACTATCCAAAGGCTTCCAACTAGGGATTTTCACCGCGGGGAGTACTAACCGATGAAGAAGGCTGAAGCGAAGGAATACAAAGGTTTGCTGCTGGCTTTACGGGCTCGTTTGCGGGGAGACGTAAACCAGCTGGCCGATGCGGCGCTGAAGAAAAATCAGTCCGAAGCCAATGGCAGCATCTCGAGCATGCCCATCCACATGGCCGACCTGGGCAGCGACAATTTCGAGCAGGAATTCAGCCTGAGCCTGATGGAGAACGACGAAGTAACGTTGGAAGCCATTGAAGCCGCCCTGGAACGGATTGAATCAGGCACTTATGGCGATTGTGAAGAATGCGGCACCAAAATCCCCAAAACCCGGTTAGAAGCCATTCCTTACACATCGCTGTGTGTGAAGTGCGCTTCGAAGATGGAAACACGCGGCTGATCGCGGTTGCGGGCGTTTGTTCCTGTTAAGGGTCACGGATGGCAACGGCCCCAATATCGGCGACTCGTGTTCCAGCCTCGCGGTTGGCCCTATTTGCGGTGCTGATTGTCGCGGGCTGTACGATCGATTTGGCAACGAAGCATTGGATATTTACCAAGTTGGGAATGCCCTCGTTCGATCGGCCTTCGATTGTGCTGGCGCCCGGCGTGTTTAGCCTGACGACCAGTTTGAACGAAGGAGCGCTATTCGGCCTGGGGCAAGGAATGACTTGGGCTTTTGCCGCCTTGTCGGTGTTGGCGGCCATCGGCATTTTTTATTGGCTGTTTTTTGCCGGGGCAGGGCACGACGCCTGGCTGACCGTGGCGCTCGGCTCGCTGATGGCGGGCATTTTCGGCAATTTGTACGATCGGTTGGGGTTGCCCGGGTTGATTTGGCAGCCACCCGATCCGCGCGCCGGCCAAGCGGTTTATGCCGTGCGCGATTGGCTGCATTTCGAAATTCGCAAAATCCATTTCGATTGGCCGGTCTTCAACTTGGCCGACAGCATGTTAGTGTTAGGCGCTTGCATGCTCTTTTGGCATGTGGCGTGGCGGGAACGAAATCGGCGCACTTCAGATAGTCCACAGCCTGATTCTGCCCGAACCAGCGCCGGCTAAATTGCTTGGCAGCACGGTGTTGCCATCCCGTCGATTTGCCAGGATGACGCCGCTTTTGCATGAAGGGATGCAACGATCACTCATCCGAAACTGCAAAGCGGTAGCCGATGCCTTGTTCTGTGAGCAGATATTGCGGCTGGGCAGGATCAACTTCAATTTTGCGGCGCAGGCCGGTCATGAAGACGCGCAAATAGTGATGATCTTGCGCCCGCTCCGGGCCCCATATTTGAGTCAGCAAGCGGCGGTGCGTCATCACCTTGCCGGCATTGCGGATGAGCGCGACCAGGAGGTTATACTCGATGGGCGTGAGGTGAATCTCGCTGTCGCGCACAAAGACTCGATGAGCAGCCAAATCGACTTTTAAATTTCCGGATTCAAAAACAGGCGAATTTCCTCCCGAGCTGCCGTCGGCATGCCGCAGGGCGACACGAATCCGCGCCAACAATTCGGCCGTGCCGAAAGGCTTGGTCAAGTAATCGTCGGCGCCGTGATCCAGTGCGGCGACCTTCTGAGATTCTTGATTGCGCGCAGAGACGACAATAATGGGCGCGTTTAACCACTGGCGAAGCTTTTCCAGCACGAGCTGGCCGTCGATGTCTGGAAGACCCAGGTCGAGAATGACCAGATCGGGCGGCTGCCGCTGGGCGCGGTCGAGCGCTTCTTCCCCGGTAATCGCTTCGATCAGCCGAAAGCCTGCCCCTGCCAGAGCCGTGCGCAGAAAGTCGCGAATGGCGGCATCGTCTTCGACAATCAGAACGCGCGGGCTTTCCGTGGAGGGCGACATCTTTGAATTTAAGGGCTTTGAATTTGGCGTTGTCGTGATTATGGACTGGCCGATGCGCCTGCCGGGGTAACTATTGTGTCGGCGGGTTGCGGTTTGCAGGGGAGCGTAATGGTGAACTGCGCGCCGCCGGTGGCGCGGTTGGAGGCGGAAATTCGCCCGCCATGCGCTTCAACAATTCCACGGCAAATGGCCAGCCCCAAGCCAATGCCACGCCGGCCATCGGCCGGCACAGTGTGGGGGCGATAGAATTTCTCAAACAGGCGGTTCTCGGAACCGGGGGGTAAGCCCGGGCCGTCATCGGCGAAGACAATTTCCGCTTGACGATCGGAAAACTTTCCCCAGATTTCGAGGGCACTGGCCGGCGGCGTGTAGCGCGCAGCGTTTTCCAGCAAATTAACAAACACTTGCTCCAGGAGAAACCCATCGACCAGGATCAACGGAAACGCTTCTGGCAGGCTCACATGAACCCGGCGGTCGCCAAGCTCTCGGCGCGACCGAGCAATGGCGGAGCCCACTAGCTCCTCCAAGACGTGCCACTGGCGGTTCAAGACCAGCGAGCCGGACTCCAGTCGCGCCATGTCGAGCAAGTTTTCGACCAATCGAACCAATTGATGCGACTCGCTGACCAGTGTTTGCAACATTTCTTGTTGATGGGACGTGGTTTGATTGAGCAATTCCGCTTTGAGGTTGGCGGCCGTTCCAGCAATCGCGGTCAGCGGCGTTCGCAGGTCGTGCGAGACGGAGCTGAGCAGCGAATTTCGCAGTTGCTCCGCCCGCATCTGAACTTGCGCATCTTGGGCTTCCAAGACAGATTGGTCGCGTTCGATGGCCAAGGCGATCAGGCTCGCGCAAGTTTCCAGCAGGCGACGTTGTTGCGGATTGCGTAAAGATTGGAGATTGTCCGGCCGAACGCCCAGTGCGCCAATGGTTCGCAGCGACCCAACCAAAGGCATGAAAAGGGCGGTGGCGTTGGGGAGCGTATCGGTTTCCACCCCGGCGATCTGGTTATTATCGGCCACCCAACGCGCTACGGTGTCGTTGATAGGATTTGCCGCGATGGATGTTGCTTGACCCGAACGAAGCGCCAGCGCGCCATCGGCTGCACGCAAGTAAACCACGCTTTCTCCGCCGAAGAAATCTTTTAGCTGCTGTCCGGCCGCTTGCAGCAGGAAGTCAGTGCCAGAAAGCTCACTCAATTGCCGGGTCATGCGGAATAGCTTTGCGGTTCGGTTTTCCTGCTCCTGCGACAGGCGGAGTTGCGAGCGCTGTCGGGCGGCCAGCGTGCTGATGAGCAAGGCAATTCCCAGCATCACCGCAAAGGTGATTAAGTATTCGGTGTCGGTTACGGTGAATGTTCCGTACGGCGGCACGAAAAAGAAATCGAACAGGAGGACGCTGACGATCGATGCGGCAATTGCCGGCCCACGACCATACCAGGTGGCGACAAAAGCCACGCCTGCCAGAAACACCATCGCAATATTGGCCTCGCCGCCAGCTCCAAACGTAGTGGCCAGGTGCAGCGCGCGATTTGCCCATCCAACCAGTGCGCAAACCGCAACGACGACAAACGTGGCCAAATAATGGCGGGTTGGTGCTGACATCTTGGGCAATGGCTTGGGGTGCCTTTGCCGCCGCTCGGTGCCTTCGCCGGTGATGACGTACACGTCAATTTCGCCGCTGCGTGTTAATAGCTCTTCGACCACGGTGCGCCGGAACCAGCGTTTCCATTTCGGTTGGGCGGTTTTACCGGCGATAATTTTGGTGACGTTCCGGTCTCGGGCGAACTTGAGGACCGTGTCGGCCACATTTTGCCCGATGAGCATTTGCGATTCCGCTCCCAGTCGCTCCGCAAATTGCAGATTCCGCGCGCTCGATTCATGCGCAGCCGATAGTTCGGTCCCCGTTCCTGTATTCACCGCAACCGCCAGCCAATCTCCGCCAAAGGCAACCGCCATGCGCTTGGCGGTGCGGATGATTTTGGTGCTCGACGGGCTAGGTCCGACGCAAACCAACAACTTTTCCCGCGTGGCCCAGGGGGTGAAATCGGCACGTGCTTGTCGGGCGGCTTCCACCTCTTGGTGCAAGCGGTGGGCTGTTTGTCGCAGCGACAACTCGCGCAGCGCCACCAGGTTGCTTCGTTGGAAAAAGCTAGTGAGCGCGCGCTCCGCCTGCGACGGTAAATAGACTTTGCCCGCTTGCAGGCGCAGCATCAGTTCTTCCGGCGTAAGATCAATCAGCTCGATTTCATGGGCGCGCTCCAGCACGGCATCCGGCAGCGTTTCTCGGACGACGACGTGCGTAATTTGTGCGATAATGTCGTTCAAGCTTTCGATATGCTGGACGTTGAGCGTGGACCAAACATCGATGCCGGCGGCCAGCAATTCCTCTACGTCTTGCCAGCGCTTGGCATGGCGCAGCCCTTCGGCGTTGGTGTGGGCCAGCTCGTCCACCAAAATCAAACGCGGTCGACGAGCGAGCGCTGCATCTAAATCGAATTCTTGCAATGTCACCCCGCGATAGGAAACTTGGAGCGGCGCAATCGCTGGCAAGCCTTGCAGCAGCGATTCGGTTTCCAGGCGGCCGTGCGGTTCGACATAGCCAACCATCACGTCAACTCCGGCGGCTTGTTCGCGACGCGCGGCAGTCAACATGGCATAGGTTTTGCCAACACCGGCCGCATAGCCGAAGAAGATTTTGAGCTTGCCGCGGCGCAAGCCTGGCTCTTCCGCCAGAACGCGGGCAAGAAGTTCATCGGGGTTGGGGCGTGCTTGATCCATGGACCAAGAGTAGCATAGCGAATTCTTAGCTAATTTATTCTACCTTTTGCAGCCCGGAATGAACGCGTGAAATCGCCCGAAAATGAAAGCGACACTGGCCAATGTCGCCGGGAAGAAATTGTGCAGCCTCTAGGGAACAAGTTGGCGCAGTGCCGCCTCAAGTGCGGAGATTTACGGGTTTATTTGATTGGTGCATCCAGGGCAAGGTTCAGCTTCAAAACGTTGACGCACGGTTCGCCAAGGACGCCCAATGTGCGGCCCTGCGTTTGCGCAGCCACCAAGGCGCGAATTTTTTCTTCGCTAACGTCGCGCGCTTTGGCAATTCGCGCAATTTGGAATTCTGCCGCGGCGGGGCTGATTTCCGGGTCGAGTCCGCTCGCGGAGGCGGTCACCAACTCCACCGGCACCAGACGCGGATCGTCGGGCTGAGCTTTATGAATGGCATCGAGTCGAGCGGACACCGCTTTAAGCTGGTCGGGATTCGTCGGCCCAAAGTTGCTGCCGGTGGAGGAGGAGGCGTCGTAAGGAAATGCGGCGGTCGCGGAGGGACGGCCCCAAAAATATTTCGGATCGTCGAAGCCTTGTCCCAGCAGTTGGGAACCGATGATTTTGTCTCCCTGCACAATCAAGCTGCCGTTGGCCTGATGTGGAAACACCAATTGCGCAACCGCGGTGACAAGCAGAGGATAGACGATGCCGGTCACAAAGGTCAGCGCCAGGAAGATAACGATCGCGGCTTTCAATTCTTTGAGCATGGTTAGACTCTGATACTGCAGGATTTAAGTAAGTGTTGTTGTGATTAAGTTAGATGCAGGACCACTAGCGACAGATCGATCAGCTTAATTCCAAAGAACGGCACGAGCAGACCGCCGACGCCGTAAATTAGCAAATTGTCGCGTAGCAGTTTGGCCGCTCCTACGGCGCGATAGCGAATGCCACGCAGCGCCAGTGGAATGAGCGCCACGATGATTAAGGCGTTGAAAATTACCGCCGAAAGGATGGCGCTGGTCGGCGTTGCCAGCCGCATGATGTTTAGCTTATCGAGGACCGGATAAGTGGTGGCAAATGCAGCCGGGATGATGGCAAAGTACTTGGCCACGTCGTTCGCCAGGCTGAACGTGGTGAGCGAGCCGCGGGTGATCAAAAGTTGTTTTCCAATTTCGACGATTTCAATGAGCTTGGTGGGGTTGGAATCCAGATCGACCATGTTGCCAGCTTCCTTCGCGGCTTGCGTGCCGGAGTTCATGGCCACGGCCACGTCGGCTTGAGCCAGCGCCGGCGCATCGTTCGTGCCGTCGCCGGTCATGGCCACCAGGCGACCGCCCGCCTGTTGCTCGCGAATCATTTTCAATTTGGCTTCGGGAGTGGCCTGGGCCAAAAAATCGTCGACGCCGGCTTCGGCGGCAATGGCGGTCGCGGTGAGGGGATTATCGCCGGTAATCATGACCGTCTTAATTCCCATCCGCCGCAGTTCCGCGAAGCGTTCCTTGATTCCGCCTTTTACGATGTCTTTAAGATAAATGGTGCCCAGGGTGCGGGACCCTTCGGCCACCACCAGCGGAGTGCCGCCCTGTTTGGCGATGTCTTCGACAGTTTGGCGGACATCCGCCTGGCCGTTGCCTCCTTGCTGCTTTACAAAATCAGCGATGGCATCTGCCGCGCCTTTGCGAATTTGGCGCCCATCGAAGTTAACGCCGCTGAGTCGCGTTTGTGCAGAGAAGGGAATAAAGTGGGCGCCCAATTCGTGAATGTTCCGACCCCGCAATCCGTATTTTTCTTTGGCCAGCACCACCACGCTGCGACCCTCGGGCGTTTCATCAGCCAGGGAAGCCAACTGCGCCGCATCGGCCAAATCTCCTGCGCTGACTCCCAGAGCGGGAATTAGTTCGACGGCCTGCCGGTTGCCGAGCGTAATGGTTCCGGTCTTATCGAGCAGCAGCACGTCGACATCGCCCGCTGCCTCGACGGCGCGGCCCGACATGGCGATGACGTTGGCTTGAATCATGCGATCCATGCCGGCAATGCCGATGGCCGAAAGCAATCCGCCAATGGTTGTGGGAATTAAGCAAACGAGCAGGGCCACCAGCACGGTTACGGTAATGGGCGTGCCTTGGCCGGCGGCTTCGACACTGTATTTGGAAAACGGCAAAAGCGTGGCGCAGACGAACAGGAAAATAATCGTCATGGCCGCCAGGAGAATATCGAGGGCAATTTCGTTAGGAGTTTTCTGCCGCTTGGCGCCTTCGACAAGAGAAATCATGCGGTCCATGAACGTTTCGCCGGGATTAGCCGTGATGCGGATCACGAGCCAATCGGACAGCACTCGCGTGCCGCCGGTCACGCTGCTGCGGTCGCCGCCGCTTTCACGAATGACCGGGGCGCTTTCGCCGGTGATGGCGCTTTCGTCGACGGAAGCCACGCCTTCCACCACTTCGCCATCGCCGGGAACGAATTCGCCCGCCTCGACAAGCACAAAGTTGTCTTTCCGCAGCAGGGACGCTGGCGTCGGATGGAATTTGGCGCCGTAATGCGGTTCTTCCAGCTCTTTCGCGGTGACATCGCGGCGAGTGGCTCGGAGTGCGTCGGCTTGGGCCTTGCCGCGCCCTTCAGCCATGGCTTCCGCAAAATTGGCAAATAAAACGGTAAACCACAGCCAGGCGGAAACTCCCAGAACAAAGGCCGGGGATTCCGACCCGCCCCCCGTCAGCGCATAGATGCCCAATCCGGTGGTCAGAATGCTGCCAACCAATACCGTGAACATCACGGGATTGCGAACTTGGCGGCGCGGATCGAGTTTCAGAAACGCATCGACCACCGCCCGGCGGACAATCGGCGGATCGAACAGCGAGCGAGCTTTTGTTGTCGTTGTCATATTTTTTTGTTGTCTAGGATCTCGAAAATTTATGGGGGATGCGTGCTTTGACCGCGGTTGCCAAGCTTAAGGGCCAATCATTTGCAAGTGTTCGACAACCGGGCCCAACGCCAATGCCGGCACGAAGGTCAGCGCGCCGACCAACAGAATCGTGCTGATCAGCATCACGACAAACAGTGGCCGGTGCGTCGGCAACGTGCCGGCGCTGGGAGGCGTGAATTTCTTTCGCGCCAGCGATCCGGCAATGGCCAGGGTGGGAATCATCAGCCAGTAGCGGGCAATCCACATCGCCACGCCCAAGGCCACGTTGTAAAACGGGATGTTGGCATTCAGGCCGGCAAAGGCGCTGCCGTTGTTGTTGCCGACCGAAGAAAATGCGTACAGGACTTCCGAAAAACTATGCGCGCCGGGATTGTTGAGCGGGCTTTTGATCTCGCCCGTGGCTGGATCGGCAAAATGCAACCCAGGCCCTGCTACGGCCACTGCCGTGCCGACCAGCACCAACAGCGGCGGGATGAGGATGACGAGCGAGGCCATTTTCATTTCGTAGGCCTCGATTTTTTTGCCGAGATATTCCGGCGTGCGGCCAACCATCAGGCCGGCGACAAAGACGGCGACAATGGCGAACATCAGCATTCCATACAGGCCGCTGCCGACACCGCCGAAAATGATTTCGCCCAGCTGAATTAGCCACAGGGGAACGACCCCGCCCAGCGGCGTGTAGCTGTCGTGCATGGAATTGACGCTTCCGTTGGACGCGCCGGTCGTGGCGGATGCCCAAATGACCGAATTGACAATGCCGAAGCGAGTATCTTTTCCTTCCATGTTGCCGCCGGACTGCGTCGAGGAGGCTTGTTGATCGATACCCAGCGCCCGATACGCCGGGATGCCACCCTGTTCTTGCCAAGCGGCGAAAATCGTCAGTGGAATCAGAATGACAAACATGGCGGCCAACACGGCCCAGCCTTGCCGCGTGTCGCCGACCATGACGCCGAAGGTGTAGCACAATCCGCTGGAAATCACGAGGATCGCGATTAATTCCAGAAAGTTTGTCAAACCCGTTGGATTTTCAAACGGGTGTGCCGAATTCACGTTAAAAAATCCGCCTCCGTTCGTGCCGAGTTGCTTGATGGCAATTTGCGAGGCGGCCGGACCCATGGGAATGGTGACTTCGGTGACGGTTTTTCCGTCGGCGCCTTTGACGGGCTGGACGAGGGTTGCGGTGTCGTACGACTTGAAATTCTGGATCACACCCTGCGAAACAAGCACCAGTGCCAAAATCAGCGACAGTGGCAGCAAGATGTAGACGGTGGAGCGCACCAGGTCGTACCAAAAATTACCGATGGTGGATGTAGTTCGTCGTGCCAGCCCGCGTATCAACGCCACCAGGACCGCCATTCCCGATGCCGCGGAAACAAAATTCTGCACGCCCAGGCCGAGCATTTGCGAGAGGTAGCTCATCGTGGTTTCGCCGCCGTATCCTTGCCAATTGGGGTTCGTGGCGAAACTAATGGCTGTATTGAATGCAGAATCGGGGCTGTTGGCCGGAAAGCCTTGCGGATTGAGCGGTAGGCCCGCTTGAGTCCGCAGCAAAAAATAAACGACGACGAACCCGATCAAGTTAAACAGCAGCACGTTGACCGTGTATTTTTTCCACGACATTTCCTGCTTAGGGTCGACGCCGGCGACTCGGTAAACGAGCCGCTCCAGCCAGCCGAGCAGACCATCTAATCCGCACGGTTGGCCTTGGTACACGCGGGCCATGAAAGCTCCCAACGGTTTGGTGAGCGCCAGCAGCAGGCCAAAATAAATTGCGATCTGAACCCAATCATTGGCGGTCATGCGAACCACTCCGGCTTCAACAGCGCAAAGGTCAGATAAGCCAACAGACCCACACTGACGATCAACCCCAAAAGTTCAGTTCCATGCATAAATGGTTTCAGCCTTTCGTTGATTTCGTCTCTCGCCACCTGGCGAAGAACGGTAATGTGCCAGATTAAATCCGGGCTTATATGGGGTCGCTGTTATTGGCCGCCGCCCAGAAGCCAGTCGGACAAAGAGAGCAGTCCCCAACTAAGCACGCCACAAGCTGCAACAGTGAGAACAATGTAGAAGTCGCTCATACCGCACCCTTTCTTGCCCTAAACGTGGTGGACTTATCCATGCAGGCCCCACGCGCTAATCCTAGCGGCTGGCGAATCAAAAACGGGTCAAGATCGGCGCTAAAATTGCGCTAAGATTTGCCGCCTGATAGCAGCATTTAGTTTTGGAGCATTTCGCTGTACGCGCGATGCTGCCATGCATGGTTATTGCTGGGCGGGGAGGCAGCCAGTCCATCCCCTTGGGCGAAGCAGCCAAATAACAGTACTGCGAGAAAGTAAGATTTCGTAGTACAGGTTTATCTTCGAAGGGAATTGTCGATTACTTAGCGGCTGGAGAGAGACGAGCTGGCATCAAGTCCAATAGGCCGTCGTGCAGCGCTACTGCTTGCGATTCTAATTCCAGCTTGCCTGGTTCTATTCCCTGGCGTGTGGCGATGAGGGTAACCTTTCCTGCAGTTAACGTAGATCGCAATGCTACCCGATTGATTCCGCACTCTGTATTCAAATACAGATTGTTGGTGGAGTTTGTTTTGCCGCTGTTGTAACCACCGCGCCAAATCGCCGGGCCGGTGACAGCGAAATCGATACGGGCATCATCCGTCGGGCAGC
Organism: Pirellulales bacterium; assembly: GCA_035656635.1. Classification (NCBI taxonomy): domain Bacteria; kingdom Pseudomonadati; phylum Planctomycetota; class Planctomycetia; order Pirellulales; species Pirellulales bacterium. The sequence continues at coordinate 30,381 of DASRSD010000045.1, read as the reverse complement.
GTCGGCCTTGGTCGTCAACAACTTCCACGTCGATCAGCGCCACGTCTTCCCCATCGGCTTGCCACCCAGTGGGGCCCACCATAGGCGTTAGTTGAATTCGCTTTGCAGATCCAACCGTAGCTAGCTCATGGCGACACACCTGCAGGCCATGATTTGAGCCCACGGCCTGCAGCGTTCCAGGCTCCCACTTTACATCGGGAAAAGCGAATACGTAGCCATCTTCAGGGGCAATTTTTTTGCCGAGCGAATTACTATTCAACACCAACTCCACCGACTCCGTGTTGGCAATCACGTAAACCGTTTTGCGTGTTTCCGGGGAATAGTTCCAATGGCCAAGAATGTGAATGTCGGGCCGTGAGTTTTGCATCACCCGATGCGTGAAATAAATTTCCTTCGGCAGACGAACGGCATCAACTTTTCCACTGGCGCGGGCGACTTCGCTCGATTGTTGCCGGCCATCGGCGTTGGAATCGGAAAAATAAATCGAGGCATATCCCGACCACTTGGAATGAGCTGGATCCGCGTTGGAAATGCGATTGCTCCAATATGCCCAATAGCGCTTGACCGCAGCCAAGGCAAACGTTTCTGAATTCCAATGATACGTATCGTTGGGGCCGGGCTTAAAACCGAAGTACGGGGGCGACTGATCGTCCCAAAAACGCCGGGCCCCTTCATCTCGAAAATCTTCTGTTTCAATCAGCGGTGCGCGATCGCGCCGCTCGGCGCTGTAGGCCCTAAATAGTTGCGTTGCCGTTTTCAGCGCGTCGGTTTTTGGGTCTTGGCCAATCATCACGCCAAAGTATTCGGCGATGGGCGTCGTGGCAGGATCTTCCAGCGTTCGGCAACCCATCGCTCGACCGCCGTGGGGATCCCATTGATTTTTCAGATCGATCATCTGCTGCATGTGATCTGCTGGGATGCCATTGTTGCCCGCTTCCCAGAACAAAATGCTGGGGCTATTGCGGAAATAAATCATTGAGGCGGTCATCACTTCTAAGCGCTGCTGCCATTGTCGTCCTTCTGCAGATTTTTCCTTGTCGCCGGCCGGGGCCACTTCGACAATCCCAAAACGGTCGAGTGCTTCCACGTCGACCTTTTGCGGCGCTACGTGCATCCAGCGGATGTAGTTGCCGTGGCCATCGCGAATTAATTTGGCGGTGAAATCGTGCATCCAATCGGGATACGCTTGCCCCAGGCCGGCCCACTCGTCGCTGGAGCGTTGGGCAAAGCCCTTCAAGTACACGAACTTGTCGTTGATGAACACGCCGCCGGCGCCTGCTCCTCCTTTGAATTCTGTTTTCCGAAAGCCTGTGACGGTTTTGCAAACGTCGACCACTTTCCCGTCGATGGTTAGCTGCGTGTAAACGTCGTACAAGTACGGCTCATCGGTATCCCAAAAGCTTGCATTTTTCAGCCTTCCGGTGGCTTCGATTACAGATTTTTCACCGGCCACCATGTCGAGCGTGTCGGCAGAAAACTTCGCACACACATGGCCGTCATGATCGACAATCAACACGGAAAGATCGACTGCCGCGCGATCGGCCGAAGCGTTATGAACTTGCGATTCGACGGTAATATCCGCAGTTCGATCAGCAAGCGAAATGTTCGTGGGATAAACATAAATACCCGTCGTTTTTAATCCGTCGTACAAAGGAAGAGTTTGGTAGGTTGGCCCGGTCACGTGCAGCCGCACATGACGGTTCAGGCCGCCGTAGGATGGGTTAAAGTCGTTTACATTCCATTCAAACCGCGTGCCGCTTGCTCGCTCGGCGTAATCTCCGCGGTTGTCGACATGCACGGCTAGCACATTTTCATGGTCGCCGAATTTCACGCCGTCGGTAATGTCGACGCCGTAAGGAGTAATGCCATTTTCTGACAAGCCGACCGGCTTGCCGTTGAGAAAAATTTCGCCTGCTTGGCGCATCCCTTCAAACTCTAAGAAAATCCGTTTGCCTTGGTCTTCGGCCGGCAGCTTGAAGTGCTTGCGATACCAAGCGGTGCCTTTCCACACGCCATGATCGCCGCCGCTATGCGTGATTAAAGTGCGAAAGCTGTCGATGTCGTTAAACGTGTGTGGCGTGCTGATGGTGGCCCACGCTGAATCGTCGAATGCCTGCGCCTCGGCGCCCTCGGCTTTGGCCTTGTCTTCTTTGAAGAATTTCCAATCCAGATCGACGTTATACTCCCGCCGTGGCGAATCGGGCGGCGAAAATTTGTCTTGCGCCACAAGCTGCGTGGAGAACGTTGCCACGACAGTCAGCGCCACAACCCAGGATGAACGAGAAAAGATCGACATTCGCGGTTTCAGTTGCCAGTTATAAGTTCATCTGCGGATTGAATGATTTTACTGAAAGCGATTGCGCGGTTTTCGGGTCGCTGATTGAGCCGAACCAGTGCGACTCGGCAGCCTTCGGTGAGCATTTTGGTCAACGCAAACTCAGGCCAGCTCATTTGGCATTAGCATTTCATCAATGCGACCCGCACTCCGATTGAAGCGGTGTTTTGCTGGCGCATGCTCACGCAGAGAGCCTTCTGCGAAACGCACAGGGGTTTCTGGTGGATGTAATAAGTAGGTTAAAAATGTTCATTCGGCTGATGTAAATATCCATTGTATCTGGGAATAATTCCATTAGGCTAGGACTCGAATATTTTCTTTTCTGAGAGGATTCAACGGGCTGTCGCGGATCTTTATTTCGCATTCAGGACGGCGCCCGGCCATGGACAACAGCAATAAATCGCGCCATCAAGTCGGATTCCGCTTTGCCGACAGCGGTGTCTTCCTCGGCAAAATACTCCTTTAAGCGATCGCACTCCCAGGCCTGATTGGGCGTTGAAGTATCCATGATAGGGCTGTTAAACTTAAACGATCGCCAGCGAAAGGTCTGCTATGAAAATCTCCCGACGCGCGGCATTGAAAACCTTGGCCGCGGTCGTTCCATCGGCGTGCATTTCCAAAGCGTTTGGAGCCGACGGAACCGATTCATCCTCTATCGCTAAAGACGAAGCCGGTTTACCCCCTGCGCCCACGCCCATCACAGCGCGCACCGGTTTCGGTGTCGCCAGCGGCCCCTTCCAGCCCACTTGGCAATCGCTCTCGCAATACCAAATTCCCGACTGGTATCGCGATGCCAAACTAGGAATTTGGGCGCACTGGGGTCCGCAATGCCAGCCGCAGATGGGCGATTGGTACGCACAGCGCATGTACCAAACCGACGGGCCAATTTACAAATTCCACGTGCAAAAATATGGTCACCCGTCGCAGTTTGGCTTCAAGGATGTCATCAATCAATGGAAGGCCGACCAATGGCAGCCGGCCGAACTCATCGCTCTCTACAAAAAAGCCGGCGCCAAGTTCTTCGCCGCCATGGCCAATCATCACGACAACTTCGACATGTTCAATTCCAAATATCAGCCCTGGAATAGCGTGTCGATCGGCCCCAAGAAAGACATTGTCGGCGGCTGGGCCAAAGCAGCCCGCGAGGCCGGGCTTCGCTTTGCCATCACTTCGCATGGAGATCGTGCTTGGAGTTGGTATCAGGCTGCCCAGGGCTCCGATAAAACCGGCCCCTTGGCCGGCGTCCCTTACGATGGTCGCACAACCGCCGCACAAGGCAAAGGCATGTGGTGGGAAGGCCTCGACCCGCAAGATCTTTACGCCCAATACCACACCGTCGGCAAATACGATTGGCCGCAAAACGGCACACCGCCAATTGATCCAGCCTTTATCGAAAAATTCTTCAACCGCACCATCGACTTAATCGACCAATACCATCCCGACTTGCTCTACTTCGACGACACCATTCTTCCTCTTTACCCTGTTAGCGATATCGGCCTGCGAATCGCTGCCTATTTATACAACACCAACCTGGCCCGCAACGGCGGAAAGTTGGAAGCGGTGCTCACCGGCAAGCACCTTCAGCCCGACCAGCGCCGCGCCCTGGTGTTGGACGTGGAACGCGGCGTCACCACCGGCAGCGAAACGCTTTCCTGGCAAACCGACACCTGCATCGGTTCCTGGCATTATGACCACCGTATCTTCGATCAACACAAATACAAAACGGCCAAGCAAGTGGTGCAGATGCTGATCGACATTGTCAGCAAAAACGGCAACTTAATGCTCAACATTCCCGTGCGCGGCGACGGCACTATCGACGAAGACGAAGTGAAAGTCCTCGAAGGATTGGCCGCCTGGATCGAACCGCACGGTGAAGCCATTTTCGACACCCACCCTTGGAAAGTGTATGGCGAAGGTCCCTCCACCGAAGCTCCGCCGGCCACAGGACAATTCGGCGGCGCAAAAGATGTTCGCCCCTACACCGCCGAAGACATTCGCTACACCTCGAAAGGCGAATCGCTCTATTGCTTCTTCATGGGATGGCCCGCAAGCGGAAAACTCACCCTCAAAAAGCTGGCCGAAGGCAGCGAGAACTACCCGCAGAAAATCGGGCGGATCGAATTGCTGGGACTCGCCGCCGCGCCATTGGCATTCGACCGAACCACGACATCGCTAGCCGTTACTTTGCCCGACAAGCACCCGAACGAATATGCGTGCGCCCTAAAGATTTCGCCGGCGTGATCGTCGATTAAACTCGCGCAATTATCGGTTTGCGGATCGACACAAAGTCGCAAGAAAGCCTTAGAAATTTGAGTGGCAACACGGACTGCGGATGACTGCGGCGACTCCGGACTACTCTTCGTTGACGCAAGTCTGTTCTGAGCGAAAAGTAGTCCGGAAAAACTAGGCAAACTATTCAGTCGGGGCGAGCAGATTTGAACTGCTGACCTCTTGCACCCCAAGGGGACATGCGTGCACTGCTGAAAACGCTATTTTCTTCGGGGAATACAAGCATTTTAGCGTGTCCAATCACGATAGCAAGCCTTCGCACATCATTGCCGTTTTTCTCGGCAAATCGCGGTATCGCCAAAAATAAAGCCGTAGTTTACGGCCTTACGTCTTGCAGGTGACGCCCGTACACCGCTGGCCAGTCGTTCGGAATAGCGACGGTTAAAATCCACGCCATTGCCCTACATTGCCCGATCGCCGCTTGGATCGTGCTTTTTTTTGGTTGTCCAACCCGCGCGTGCGGCAGAACGTCGCTAAGGCGATTGCTGGCTCCGGCCGAGGAATGGCTACGGACTACGGGCCGTGGGCAGTGCATTCTCCAACTCCTGACCACTTACCCAAATGAAAGCGCCCGACAAGCAACTGTCTGGCATCCTCTACCGAACAACAGGTTTTTCACCAGCGGACCGAGTCTGCGCTCGTCCATAGTGTAAGGGCCACTTCACATCGCATCCAAATGCCTCAGCGGCATGCAGCGGCCAATAGGGATCATGTAGCATCGCACGGGCCAGCAGCACGGCGTCGACCTGCCCTTCGGCAATGATTTGCTCTGCCTAGCGCGGCTCGGTGATCATTCCCACGGCACCGGTGAATTAGCTCAGGCTGGCTTCTTTCGTCGTTTAATTATCCTATTTCTCTGGCGGCGAGAATTACGCAAAGCCGAATCGTCGCCGTATTCGCTTTGGTCGCGGCGCTAATCCCCTATTCGTCTCCGTTTCACCATCTGCGATTTGTATTGCCTGGCTTTGGTCGTGGCACTGTCGCGCTCGGGTGGTAGCGAGACCACCGAGAACTAGTTCCATTCCGTGAACAGCACATTGAGCAAATGAATAGCTATATGGATAATTCGTGAATCATCTCACGCTCCGCTGAGACCCTAAGGGATTCTGGACCTTCCGCTTCCTCTCTTCTCTGTTTGCCGCTCGGTTCGCGCGATTTCGATACTTCGCCCTTATGCGATTACGAAAATTACCCTGCCTCTGTCGGAAAACTTGAAAAACTGCGAAAATTGCAACCTTTTGTCCCGAACCGTTCCGAAAGTGCTATTCCTTCTTGGTAAGCTACGCACGCCTTACGCAACTAGCAAGGCGCGGACCTATTATTTGACTTAATCGAATTCCCTGTGATGCGGTAGGGCTAAGTGACGGAGCCGACACCATGGCGAAGGCTACCTACCATGAGGAAGAAAAGCGGAAGCAATTGCTAATGCTGATGACGCAACATCAGCGGCGGATATTTTCCTACATCTATACGTTGGTTCCTTTTCGTTCTGACGCAGAAGATTTATTACAAGAAACGAGTCTCGTAATTTGCGAAAAATTTGACGAATTCCAACCCGGTACCGATTTTGTCGCATGGGCTTGCCAGATTGCATATTGGCGTGTTCGGTATTTCCGCCAAAAATTTGCGCGTGGAAAGGTGTTATTCAATCAAGAAGTACTCGATGCGGTAGCCAAAACAACGAATCAGATGACGGTAGAACTCGATCTGCGGTACGAAGCGTTAGCCCATTGCCTGCAAAAGCTGCCCGCTCGTGATCGTGAATTTTTGCTCACTCGGTACGAACCGGGTTCTGGCGTTCAGGAAGCAGCGCGCCGTTCAGGTCGAACTATGGCGGCAGCCTACAAAGCGCTGATGCGAATTCGCAAATTGCTGTTCGATTGTGTTACCCATCAACTAGCTGGCGATGCTGCCACATGAGCCTTCGCGACTGCGAAATCTTGGAACTGAACGAACTCTGCAATGCGGTGGTCGACAGCAATCTGACCGAAGCACAGCGGCAACGGTTGGAAAGTTGGCTCGCTACGTCCGAAGAGGCGCGCGCCTATTATATCAAGACGATGGATTTGTCAGCGGCTTTAGCACATCGGGCGGCCGAAATGCAAATGGAAGCTCCCGATGCAGCCGGCAGATCGCTTTGGTTTTTGCAATTTGCCCGTTGGCATTGGATTTCACTGGCAGCGGCGGCAATTCTAGGTATAACCATCGTTTGGGAATTGCGTCCCAAGCTGATCAATCCGACGGCGGTAGCAGAGCCCATGGAGTATGTTGCCAGAATCACAGGCGAAAATGGAGTCGTGTGGAAGGCTGGCGACGAGTTTAAACGAGGTTCGTTTTTGCATCGCGGCCAGCGGATTGAAATCTCCCAAGGGTTTGCCGAAATCACCTTCGATTCAGGAGCGGTTGTCTTGTTAGAAGGACCTGCGGCATTCGATGTGAATTCAGCCTGGGCGTCGACGCTCCGTCGCGGGGCGGTGAACGTGAATGTTCCGCATCAAGCCATTGGTTTTCGCGTTTCCACGTCAGCGGTAGATTTTGACGATTTAGGCACGGAATTCTCTATGATCGCCGATGGTCAAGGCGGCGCTGACGTCGTTGTACTCAAGGGCGAAGTGCAGGCATCGCCTCGTGGCCACGAAGATCCAGAGCCCGTCGTATTGCACGCCAACGAATCGCGTCGTTTTGCAGAGTCGGGCATGTCCCGCGCGCAAGACGAGGAGGAATTATTAGCACGATTCAGCGAACCGATATCGCTGGATCGCCTAACCGAATCAACGAACTTTGCACACTGGTCGTTCGACGAGTTAATGAATGGCGCTTTTCCCGCAAAAGTTGTTGGGTTTCCCGGCGGCGATTTGGCTCTAACGCTACAATCTAAATCACCCGAATCGTTGCAATTAGCTTCCATCAAAGGCATGCGCAACCGCGCCTTACATTTTGATGGAGAACTGGTTGGCAAAGCGAAATTCCCAGGTCTATCCAGCAATTCGGAACACACGATTGCCTTTTGGGTGAAAGTTCCTAAAGATTCGCTGTTGTCGGACGCATATTCGATGGTTGCCTGGCGCGCCAACGAGGGCAAACTGGATTCACGTCCGGTGCACATCGCTTGGAACCGCGATCCGTCGGAAGGACCATTGGGTGCGGTCCGTACCGATTTTAGCGGCGGCCACGCCATTGGCCTGACGTCGCTACGCGACGGTCGCTGGCACCATATTTGTGTTATCTTTTTACCTGGCGACGATCCTGCTACTCCCGTTCAAGTCAAGCAGTATGTCGACGGTCGGTTGGAGAGCAATATGATTACCCCCGGACCAAAGCGCAGTATTGGCGGCAATCTAAACCAAGTCGACAATGGCACCGGCACAGATGTACTATGGTTAGGCTGTCGTCTGGGTGGAACCCAGCCTAAGCGAGATCGATTTAGTGGCGATATTGATGAATTATTCATCGCCGATCGTGGCTTGGAGCCCGCGCAAGTTGTGCAGCTTATGGAAAACGCAGATATGATTCAGTCAACTCCTGATGATTAAAGGCGACCATTTATGAAAAAGTTCCGAACTCGTCTATTGCCCGCATTAATCGGTGGACTCATTCTCTTCTTCCTAATGCAGCAGCGCGTGCTTGCGCAGCGCCGCGGACAAGGCGGGTTGCGAGCGGGGGAAGCGACGCCGTCTCAATTATTGCAGATCGAAGCCGTACAAAAAGAATTGAAGCTTACTGACGAACAGAAGAGCCAAGCCACCAAAGTTAACGAATCGCTCACGTCAGGGCGGCGGCAAATATTTTCGGAGAACGCCAAAGACAGTAAGGAACGGCAGCCGAAATTAGCGGAATTGAACAAGAAATTAGACGCCGAAGTTGAACAAATGCTCGATGACAGCCAGAAAAAACGGCTTAAGGAGATTTTACTCCAAGTGAACGGCGGAGCTGAATTGCAAAAGGAAGAAATCCAAAAGGCTCTCAATCTAACAGACGACCAAAAGACAAAACTGGCGGAAGTTCAAAAGGAAAATACGAAGGCGCGGCGCGATGCCTTGGCCCAAGTCGAAGGGTCCGCCCGAACCACAAAGGAAGCGGAGCTGTATCGCGAAGGCAATCAAAAGCTGCTTTCGGTGTTAACGCCGGCGCAAAACAAGCAATTCGAACAGATGCAAGGCGAGAAAATCGATGTCGATTTGACACAGCCCGCCCCGGCCGGGGGCAAATCTGGTGGCAAAGGCAAATCGGCTGACGGTGCAAAAGGTAAATCCGGCGACGGCACGAAATCGCCCGACGGCGCCAAACCAGCAGACGGCGGATAGAATTTAATGAGCTATCTACGCTTCATTGGCATCGGCTGCCTCATTTCGCTCCAGGCAGTGTGCACTATTTCTGCCCGCGCAGGCGAGCTCAGCCAAGTCGCCGGTGACTCACCGCAGGGACTTCATGACGCGACGAAGAAAGACATCGCCATGCAGCTTGTCTCCACAGCGGAAAACTCGTCGCTCGACTGGAAGGCTCAGTACAAATATATCGAATACAATGTAGAACATAACGCACAGGAGAACCGCGGGTATACCGCCGGAATTATTGGCTTCACCTCCCGAACACACGACATGCTGGAGCTGGTCGAGTACTATAGTCAGCTCACGCCAAATAATCCGCTCGATTCATTTCTACCAACATTGAGAAAGGTAGATGGAACGCCCTCCAAAGATGGACTCGATAAGCCGTTTGAACAAGCATGGAAGTTAGCCGCTGGTGATCTAAAATTTCAACAAGCCCAAGATCACGAACGTGATCGCGTCTACTTTAATCCTGCCGTCGATCAGGCAATTTACGATGGCTTGCATGAATTAGGACAATTCATCTATTAGGATGCAATCGTCATGCATGGCCCAGGAAATTCTCGCGACAGCTTCGGAGGCATTCGCAACCAAGCCATCGCCAAAGTAAAAGTGCCGGCGCAAGGTGGCGACGACAAAGCCTATTTGAATGCTTTTCTCGATGTCCGAAGAGCTGCGATGAAAAAAGAGCAAGGGCACCAGGATACTTCTCGCGTCGACACCCTGCAGCGGAAATTCTTGAACGAAGGCAACTTATCTCTTGCCCCGCCATTGACCTTCAAAGTCTATGGAGACGATTACCGCATTGATGGCCCTAGCGGCAACAACTAATTTCGCGCAGAAACGAAACTTTGATCAATTGGATGAATGTTCGCTGTGCGCGGTGTTTGTTGTCATGCTGTCTTGTCCCGACAGGTAATTCATTTCCAGTCCCAGTCCACGTGGCGGCGGGTCGTGAATCGGATGGTGTAAGTGTCCGCCATTAAATCCTTGTGGGCCTGTCGTGTTTGGATCGAGCTCAAGCGAAAGAAAGTGAACGGCGAACTCACCCTTGGCCTTGTCAAGCGGCTCGATTCGGACCCGTTGGTTCAATCGCTTGCCGCTGAACAGCACATCAATTTTGGCGGCATGATCGGCCGTCGCATATTCGGGAATTTCGATCTTGAGTTGCGGATCGTATTTTTTGCGTGCCGCTGTGCCCGCATCCGCGATGGCCTGAGCGATTTGATGGTAGCTTACGACGTGAGAATCGAATTGCACGGTCACATATTCGCCATGCGAGCCAAATGTGGCAGCCGTGACGGATTTAATCTTCTGCAGTGCTGCACGGAGTGCCTCCCGTTCGTCCGCGCTATCGATTTGCTGAATAAAAAACGTCACAGCAACCGGCGGATGTTTTCCGCTCTTGGCATCTTGCGCGGTCGCCGGAGTTTTCGGCAAAGCGATTACTAAAAAAGCAGCCAAAGCGCAGCAGCTCCCCGCACAAAAATGCCAACCCCGCCTTAAACGTTGATTCGTGCTTTGCATCAAAGAGCAGCGTAGCTTACGGGACCACATAACTTCATGCAGTTTGCTTAATTGCTTCACGCAACTGGCTCAAGAAGCTAGGAACCACCGTGTAGGGATCATAGTCTTTGCCTTTGGGAGAAAGCGTTTCGACCGGCAAATACCCATGATAGCCCGATTTTCTGGCAATTTGCACCAGCTTGACTAAATCGATTGGGACATCGCTATCCTGCCCGAACGGGCTTTGCTTAATTTGCCAATTGAGGGCGTGCGGGGCGACTAGGGCAATATCTTGGTACGGATCATCCGTCTTAAAGTAACCGGTATCCACGATAGGGCCACACCACTGCGATCCGACCGCCTTAATCAGCGCCAGCAATTGCTCGCCGGTTTGGAGAAAATCGCCGTGGTTTTGCACGCCGATGCGGACGCCGAATTTCTTTCCTTGCTCGGCACATTCTTGCAGATCGGCGGCGATCCAAGCCTGAACGTCGTTCCGGCTGGCGCCCGGCGCGACTTGCTCCCAGGAGCTGGCTCTCATTTGCGTGTCAGCAAATACGCGAATGACGGGAGCGCCCAGGCGGGCGGCAACCTCCACCCATTCCTTAATGTGTTTGACGGACTCGGCGCGAATGCTCTTATCCGATGTGGTAAAATTGTTGCGCACGCCGGTACCGCTTATTCCCATTCCCAATTCGGCAGCGCGGCGCTTAAATTCATTTAGATATTCGTCCGAGGGGACTTTTGGGTAACCCGGGAAAAAGTAGCCGGTTGGATCAAAGCCTTCGCACTTTTGCTTGGCGGCAAAGTCCAGCACTTCGAGCAGCGTAACGCCGCCGCCACGATTCTTGATCGAATCGTTCAACAGCTTGCTGAAAGAATAGGCGTTCAACGCAACTTTGAGTTGTTCGGCGTTGGCCTTGGCACTTTCCTCGGCCAAAGCCGTGATTCCATTTAGTCCAGTCGTGGCCAAGGCGACGAGCGAAAATGCCGAAGTGCTTTTGAAAAAATCCCGTCGACTTATGTTGGTGATCATACGCTTACAATCGGTTTGGGGGTTAATGAATAAGTGCGCACATTCAGTTTGCGAAAAATTCGCAACAACCAAATTACAGGAGAGCCTAAAAGCAGCAATACCAGCGCGGTTGGCTCCGGGACGGCATTCACACTGCCGCCGCCGCTTTGTAGGAAATTAAGAAAACCTTGAAGATCGGCATTGGTTACTTTGCCGTCGCTGTTGAAATCGCCCAGCGAGACCATATCGAAATTCGACAGACTGTTCGTCGTCTCAAAGCCAGTCAGATTGGTCAGGGCACTCTCCATTGGCAAAATATCGGCCGCGTCGACGTGACCGTTGAAATTGAAATCGCCCGGTAAAATGAGCGTTGCGGACACCGGCACAATTTCGCCGTTGGAAAGAATTGAGGCGCCCGTTTTATAGTTGTCAAATTTGATTTGGCTTAATTGTCCGAGTAGGCCTGTGTTGTCGGAGCCGACGAAAACCTGATCAGGGCCGCTGCCCAGGGTGGGGTCGGTCGCGTTACCCATCCAGTTGGAAATGGTCAGAAGCTTGTTCGCATTCCAAGGAACCAACCCGCTGTTGTCGAAGTGCAGCGCATTGGAGCCGCCCCCAACATTAATCGTCGAATTGCCGAGCACTTGAAGCGTGCCCAGGGTTTGATCGAACCCACTCGTTGCAAATGTACCGCCGTTCAAAATCAAATTCGAATGAGTGGTCCCATTGATGGCATGGGGAACACCCAAGCTCAGAGTTCCCCCGTTGATCGTCGTCGAGCCGGTATAACTGTTCACGACACCAAGAGTCCAATTGCCAGTACCGGACTTCACCAGCGAAAGCGCTCCTCCGCCGGTGGAGTTGGGAAGCAAACCGTCAATGGTGTTTGCTCCCGTATTGCTACCGGTAAGGGTAAATGTACGAGCCTGAGCGCCAAAGCTTAGTGCGTCGGTACTGGCGCCAGCTGGCAGATTGCTCAGAGTAATACTACTGGCAGCGGGATTGATCGATTGAATCACCGTGCCTGCGGGAATAAAGCTGGGGTTTGTCACGTCAGTGACAGTCATCCCCGCAACCAAATCGTAAACGTTTGGCAATGTCACTCGGTTGCTCGTCAGACTGAGCGTCGCCGAGCGTGAGGCGGCATCGGCAGAGACAACACTTCCACCGTTGAAATTAACCGCTCCCGTTCCCGAGGCATCGATCGCCCCGCCTGTCGGCTCGATGGTGAATTGCCGGCTCACATTCGTTGCTGGGCCGGTATATTGGAGCGTTCCGCCAGTGAGTACCAGGTTCGAGGCAGCATTGCTCGAGGTTCCCAAGGGGCTGTTATTGCCACCGGCAGGAATACTGGCGACGGAAAGAACGCCAGCGGCAATGGAGGTTGGTCCGGCGTAGCTTTCATTTGCGCTGACGGTGGTTGTGCCCGTACCGTTTTGTATCACACCTCCGGTACCGCTAATTGCGCTCGTGATTGTTAATGCCTGGCTGCTCCCGTAGGCCAGTGTAGCGTTATTTGTGACCGCGGAGGGTAATGCACCCGTCGGAGAGACGGTATCGCTTGCCTGCCCAACCTGTAGGATGCCGGCAGTGATTTTTGTCGGCGTGGTAAAGGTGTTGTTGCCATCGAGAATCAAAACGCCGGTGCCATTCATGGTAAGCCCGGCATCGTTGATGCCCGTCCCGCCCAGGTTTTCAAGCACCGCTGAGCTGCCAAGACTGGGCAACGTAACGGTCGCAATGTGCCGAGTACCAACGGCGCCGCCAGCCACGCCGCCGTTGCCGACAGGCCCAATGGCGAAGCCTTCCATGTTCAACGTGCCGCCGGTCAGTGCCAAAGTGGTGGAAGAGGTTCCCGCGCCTGAACTGACGTCAACTATATTGTTGCCGATGTTCGCCGTGCTTCCCTTAATATTGAACGATCCGGCTGCCGGACCGACCGCGCTGGCATTATTAGCAATGATAAAATTCGAAGCATTCAAGGTACCCGTGGCACTGGAACCTTTGCCCAGATTAAAGGTGCCAGTCAAATTTCTTCCATTTGCAATTGTGCCGCTAGATGTGCTGGGGATGATTGCCAACTGCACAGTATCGGCGTTAAAGGTACCGGTGTCGAATGTGAGAATTCCACCCGAGCCGCCCGTAGCGGCAGAGCCGGATAGCAATTGCCCTACGGTAACGGTACTGGCCTGGACCGTGACGCTGTGCCCGCTCAGATCGAAGGCGCTGTTAGAACCGTTTGAGCCTGAGCTGGCTGCGGTGCCGAAGATAATTGTAGCTTTACTGGCCCCGCCAGCCGCTCCGTCAATGAGCAGCGTGCCAGGACCGGAACTTGAGGCCCAACCCACGCTGGCAGTAGATTTCCCAGCGGCAATTTGAAGCAAATTTGTGTTGAGGATGTTCGTTCCCGTGCCGAAGTTCACCGTCGTTTTCGCTGTGCCAGCAGCGGGAGTGAAGGGGGAGCCCACTGTGGATCCCGGCGTGGTGACCGTACTATCTCCAATATCGATAGTTCCCGCCGTGATTGTACAATTCTGAGCCAGCGACAAGGTGGCGGCTACCGTCGAGCCGACGCCAATGGCGAACTCATTGCCGCCAGGCCCTGCAGAGCCCGGAGCCGGTCCGGTGCCCGTGGTGAAAGTGAAGTTCGCCAAGCCGCTCATGTCGAGCGTGGGCGAGTTAACTACTCCGCTTGCAGCGGTATAACCAACACCTAAAATGAAGCTGGAATTACTCGCACCGCCGCTAACATTGAGCGTGCCGCTGCCGCTGATCGTCACTAAATTGGTGTTGGCAAGGGTAGGCGCCTGATTCGTTGCATCGCCCATTAAAAATACTGCGTTCAATCCAGTAGCTGGCACACTGCTATTGATATTCAGGATGGCCCCGGAGTTGATGGTGACCGTATTGACGCTAGACGGAGACGTTGAGTGCGTCGCGGAAATAAAGCCGCCGATTGTGGTGCTTAGGCCGGATGCAATTGTAAGGTTTCCGACAGGAGTCGCGGCAAGGCTATTGGCGGTCGTACCAAGCGTCAATATGTTGGTCGTGGCGCCCAGATTGCTTCCGACCCCGACCGCCAAGGTGCCACTATTCACGGCAATATTGCCGGAAAAAATATTGGCACCGGCCAGGTTGAGCGTGCCCGGACCGGTAAAATTCAATCCCACAGTTCCGTCAATCGGTGCGCTAATTGTGGGGCTTCCACTAACAACATTGATGGCAGCCGCGCCAGAAAGGATTAGGGTATTGGCGCCCATCGCAGCGACGGTGTAGTCGCCGCTCGTTGCAGAATTAAATGAAATCCCACTCGCTGTGATCCCGGATTCATCGATTGTAATCGTGCCGGCGCTGCCATTGTTGTTGCCGATGACCGCAGTGTCACCGTTCGTCCACGCTTGAGAAGTAGTTCCGTCAGTCCAGTTGGCATGGCTCGTTGTATCCCAAAATCCATCGCCATCGGTCGGAGCGGTCGGATTTGCACCGCTTGCATCCCAAGTAAGCGTTTGGGCAATGAGGAAGCGGCTTCCACAAAACAATGCCGCGCCAAAGGCCGCGATCACCCACACGAATCGGCATACCATACGAATTCTGGTCGATGAACCGCAGAATAACCATATAAGTTGTTGATTCTGCATCGATTTTCTCCCCCAACGGTGCCTTAGTCAGCGTGTTTTCTGCAAACTCCGCTCCTCCGCACGCGTATGAACGCACTTTAGAGCTTGCAACGATACGAATTGGCTGGCCAGCGCAAAGATAAGCCGACCCTTCTTAATAGCCTGAGGCTGCTGGATTCGGACAATCCTGGCATATTGCTCAAAGGCTCGGATACTGAAGCGGGCAGGTCTGCAGCTACATAACGCCCACTTTCAGAGCAAGTTCTTATGCCACCTTACATTAAGGAGGCTTAGCAAACAGGCGCCACCCAGTGCAAACGCCGATGGTTCTGGAACCGCCAACGTAATTTGCGAATCAATGGACGACAGGGAACTGGTTTTACTCAACGTGATAATACTTCCCGTACGAGGCACGTCCCAGGTATTGTTCGCCAAGTCGTATGTGCCGGTTAGCTGCGTATAGCCGTTGGTAGGAGTGTCTGGGAAAAGAAATGTGTTATTGGGCGATGACGGATTTCCAAATACCGCTGACGACGAATAATGGTCGTTATCTGATACAGTGTAACCGCCCCCCGGAGGCGTCGGCGGCAACGCAGTATTAACCATGGTTCCATAGAAGAGGGCATCAACGGGGATTGTGGTCGCAGTTAACGATGAAATCGGACCGCCGAAGACAGCAAGTCCGTCAGCGGTCGCTCCATTTCCCATCACTCCACCCGCAGCCGTGGAAGCATTTCCTAAGCCTCCATCGCCCCCGGTGGTGCTGGTATTTATGGCACGAATCCAATTTTGGCCAGAAATATCAGTCGAGCCGCTTCCGTCAATCGTCTTTCCAGAGCCACCGACGTAAAAAACACCACCCGGTGCGACGGTTCCCGACGAAAGATCGAATCCGTAGGTAAAACTCGTGCTGCTGGCAAACCCTTCCACCCATCCATTGGTCGAGGCGGTACCGTTGCTGGCCCACACGACACTATACGGCGTCACGGAAAAATCAATTGATTGCGTGGCTTTCAATTGGACATATTCAAATGGATTGTCATTTCCAGCCGTGTCGGCCAAATAGCCAGAAATGACTATGGGTCCGGCCTCAACCAGATTTGATCCTGCTATCTGCAAAACAGCGATCAATGCTGCCGTTCCGATAAGACTTCGCCACGAGCAAAACGCGATCAGCAACCGAAGCGCAGCAGCGCAGTGCGGAAAGGACATTCGATGCGCTTTCAAAAGATGCAATGCGGTGGAAACGACCAAAACAACTCCCACAAAGCCCCCGCTCTGTCCCGAATGGCCTGTTCCAGCATTTACAATAGCTCATTGGCCTTGGTTTAGGACAGGAAATGGACCGCAATATAATGGGCAGATTCCTCCTTGGCATTGGAGCAAGTCCCAATCATCTCAGAAAGTGCTATTTCTACGATAGTTAGGGGCGAATCTAGTCGTCTCATGCGGCAATATCCTGCCCGCGGTTGAGGGAACGTCAGATCGCATCAATTGGTTCATGCGAAGCCAGGGAGAATACGTCGCTCAGACTCTAGGGGCGATACGGAAAACATACTTGCTGGTTGCGGCTAACCCGCCATTACGGAAGGCGCATCATGGGAACGGTCCGAACATCTCGAGCATTTACACTGGTCGAGTTGCTCGTGGTGATTGCGATTATCGGCGTGCTAATCGCACTGTTGCTGCCAGCAATTCAGGCCGCACGGGAGGCGGCTCGGCGAGCGCAGTGCAAGAACAATCTCAAACAGTTGGGGCTGGCGTTGCTAAATTATGAGGGCGTTTACAAACATTTTCCGGCTGGTATCATCCAGGCCAACCCCACGCCGCCGGCAGTCAAGCCCGATACCAACTTGGGGAATTGGGGCTGGGCCGCGCAAATCTTGCCATTTGTCGAATTTCAGCAAACGTACAATGCCATAAACGTGAAAACGATGGATTTGGCCACCTCGCTGAATGCGTCTGATCGCTTGGCTAATATGCAGCAAGACATGCCCGGATTTCGTTGTCCATCCGATGGCACAGTTCCACAGCAAAACAATCAGCGATTAATTCAAAACACCTCCGGAATTGGCAATGCGCTGGCAACATCAAGCTATGTCGGCGTTAACAGCAGTTCCGAGCTGCGGCGCGATCCCGGCCCTCCTGGCAACAACGCCAATGGCATTTTCATCTGCAATAAAGCCTTTCGCATCAAAGATATTATTGACGGCACCAGTAAAACGGCCATGGTTGGGGAAAGGTCCTGGGAAGTACCACTCGGGGACGGTATTGTTCCCGGCAACGCGGCGGTAGTTTTTGGAGTGCGCGGTGTACGGGAGGCATCCGAAATTGGCTTGGCTGATGTGCTAGGTTGCGGCAAATACCAAATGAACTACTCAACTCCGCTCGCTGTCGATCCAAAGGCCAATTCATACGCGCAGCGCGCTTTTTCCAGCCGACACACAGAAGGCTGTCATTTTCTTTTGGTGGACGGCGGCGTCCATTTCATTTCTAACAGCATCCAGGGCGATTTCGGCACAAATCAGCAAACCATTACGGATACTGTCGACAGCCCTTGGGAGGCGCTGCTGGGTATTAACGACTCTTATCCCTTAGGCAATGCCATTGAGTAAACATCCTTTGGAGCGCGCGACGATGCAGCGGGCATGCTTTGTATTCTGTGTTGGCTTGATGCTCATGCGGCCCGCGGTTGGTCGCCCCGCTGATGCCGCTACGCCCGTCGAATCGTCCACGTTAAATGTGCAGCCGCCAAAAAATGCCATCGTGCTATTCGATGGCAGTAATCTTGACGCTTGGGCCAAGCAAAAAACTAAAGACTGGGAAGCAAGCGATGGACCGGCCGCTTGGAAAATACTTTCCGACGGGGTGCTGGAAGTGGTTCCTGGGATGAATTGCATTATCACGAAGAAGAAGTTCAGCGACTTCAAGCTGCACATTGAATTCCGCTTACTTGGTCCCAAAACCAATGGCGGCATTTTTCTAATGACGCGCTACGAACTGGGCATCAACGAGAAATTTGGAGACGCCGAAGGAACTCCCTGCGGCACATTCGAGAATGTTGTGCCGGCAATCAAGCCAAGCAAGATTGCCGCGCTGCCGCCTGAGCAATGGCAAACATTCGATGTCGATTTTCGCGCGCCGCGATTGGGCGCGGACGGAAAGACCACAGAAAATGCTCGTGCCACGGTCAAGTTCAATGGCATTTTGATTCATGACAATGTTGAACTGGGCGAGCGCAAAGGCGCTTCCAAAAGGCTGCCCGATGTCACCTCTGCCCCCCTCATGCTGCAAGAACATGGCACGGCATATCAATTCCGCAATATCTGGATTGTCGAGCAGAACAATTGACTCTCCAATCTCTGCGTTTCAAATCGGCCCACTGCAAGCACTCCTCCATGGCGAATTCGCTGCAGCAATTCCAGACTTTGCGATCGTTAAGTAGTTTGCTTCTGTGCTTGGCGTGGATCGCGCACGCTCAAGCCGACAGTTTTACTGCCGAGCGATTTGATAACTGGCACCAATGGCGCGGACCAAATGCGGATGGGTTTGCACCGCATGCCGATCCACCCCTTCACTGGGATGAATCGACGAATATCCAGTGGAAAGTAGACATTCCTGGTTCCGGCAGTTCTACGCCGATTGTTTGGGGTGACAGGATTTTTATTTTGACCGCCATAGACACCGACCGGATGCCGGACCCAGCAATCGACTCTACGGTAAATGATCGGCCGGCAATGCCCGCCCCGCGCCGTGGTGGAAAAAAAGGGCCTGGCGTCGAGCCCGTTACTACTCCAACGCCGAACACGGTTTACCAGTTCGACATTTTATGCCTGGACCGCAACAATGGCCAATTGCTATGGCGCAAGACGGCTGCGGAGGAAGTTCCGCAAGAAGGACATCACCCATCGCATGACTACGCGTCGGCGTCTCCTATTACAGACGGCCAACAATTATATGTGTCGTTCGGTTCACGAGGTCTTTATTGCTACGATCTGGACGGAAATTTTCGGTGGAAGCGCAGCCTAGGGCACATGCAAACCAAGCGCGGGTTCGGAGAAGGAGCATCGCCGGCGTTATATAGATCTTCACTAGTCGTAAATTGGGACCATGAGGGGGAATCGTTCATCGTTTGCTTCGACACGCAAATGGGGAACGAAAAATGGCGTACGCCGCGCAGCGAGGGGACAACGTGGAACACGCCTCTCATTGTCGAAGGCGGCGGCGCGGTCCAAGTCATTATCAATGCCACCAACCGTACTCGATCCTATGATTTGACAAACGGTCAGCAAATTTGGGAATGCGGCGGGCAGGTGCAAAACCCTATTCCGTCGCCTGTTGCGCGCAACGGAATTGTCTATTGCACTTCCGGGTACTTGGGCTACATCGTCAATGCAATTCCATTAACCGCCCACGGTGATCTCACGAAATCGGACCAGATTGCATGGCATTTTGAAAAGGCCTCTCCTTACATTGCTTCCCCATTGCTTTGCGACAACTTGCTGTATTTCACGAAAGCTGAAAACGCAATCCTTTATTGTCTCGACGCCGATACGGGAGCCGTGGTTTATGGCGACCGGCGGCTGCCAGATTTGGGCACCATTTACAGTTCTCCCGTGGGGGCTGCCGGAAAAATATATCTCACGGGCCGGGAAGGCACAACCCTTGTTCTGGGCGCCGGCGCCCAAGGCGAAATACGCGCCACGAATAAACTCGATGAGCAAATCAATGCCTCGCTCGCCTTGGCGGGCAAGCAGTTATTTTTGCGGGGCGACAAGCATTTGTATGCAATTAAAGAGCATTGAAGGCAACCCAAATTTGACGGATGGAAAAGGTGACCGATGAATTCAAATTGCTATGAGCGCCGTATCTCTCATCGCGTAGTTCGTAGATTGGCGGCCGCGCTGCTTACATCAATCGGCATGTCGTTCGCATATGCGGAGAATCCACCGGCGGCTCAACCCACTTCAACGATGGGCGCCAAAAAATCGGCGGAAGGTTTTTTTCATCCTGGCGTTTTGGTCAACCTGCAGCAATTGGAATTCATTAAAGCGAAAGTTGCCGCACAGGCAGAACCATGGAAATCCGCATTTGAAGCAGCCAAAGCGAGCGAATTGGGCTCGCTTCAATATATGCCTCATGCTTGGAAAACCTGTGAATGCGGTTCGTATTCGCGCCCTGATTTGGGCTGCAAGGATGAACAGCACGACAGCGAAGCCGCGTACACTCAAGCGCTGTTATGGTTCATTTCCGGAAACGAAACGTACGCCCGAAACGCCATCGCGATTATGAACGCCTGGTCTGGGAATCTGCACGGCGGGCACACGAATTCTAACGGACCGATCCAAGCGGCATGGTGTGCCGAGCAATGGCCGCGCGCGGCGGAGATCATTCGATATACCTCTGGTGGCTGGAGTGCGGACGACGTTGCGCAGTTTCAAGATATGCTAGTCAAGCAATACTTGCCTTCCATCGTCAATGGGAGCGGTGAAAACGGAAATAAAGAACTGGCCATGAGCGAAGCGCTGATTAACATTGGCGTATTCAATGACGACCGCGCCACGTTTGATGCCGGCATCAAAATGTGGCGCGGCCGAGCGCCAGCATACATCTACTTAACCACGGATGGTCCCACGCCCCTCAAAGCGGCCAATCACGACGAAATGCCCATTTGGGGAAATAAAGGAAAGACGACCCCTCTGGTCGACGGACTGTTGCAGGAAAGCGTACGTGATTCGCAGCATGCCAATCTGGGACTTGCTGCAATGGTAAATGCCGCCGAGACCGCTCGGCAGCAAGGAATCGATTTGTACAAAGAACAGGGCAAGCGCATCATGGCGGCGCTAGAATACCAAGCACAGTTCTTGCCGCCAAACCATGCGCCGACGCCGGAAAACTTAAGCTTTCACGAGCACCCAACTTGGAAAATTGCCTATAATCATTTCCACAATCGCATGGGCTTTGAACTACCAAAGATCGCGGCGGTGATTGCCAAAAATCGACCGACGGGCGTCAATCATCTGATGGCCTGGGAAACATTAACGCATACCGACGTGGGAGCCGTAGGTTTACCGCCGGTAGAGAAACAATAAGCAAGTCGGGTCTGTATTGATTAAATGATCGATCGTCTTTGCTTCCGCTTTACCCCGAAGAAATCGTTTGCATCGTTTACTTCGCGGCAATTGCGTTGCAAAGCCGCGGCGCAATCAACAGATTACCAAATCTGATAATGCCACATTATAGTTAGATTTGACGAAGTCCTGCGTCAAGCAGGCTCCCTAAGACAATCTGTTTTAGCGTGTTCGCACATTGCGTCCGACGGGCTGTCGCTCCCTTGCGGGAGCGCGGTCCAAGCACTGCTTCTGTAGATCCAGAGGTTATTCACCCCTGATTGGCGGTTTTGAGGAAAGCAGTTTCTTGACGCTCGCGCGTCGTTCAAATTGTCAGTTTGGCCGCTATCGGGCCGTCAGGGATTCCTTCATTGAGTTTTGAGTTAGCCTCCTCACAGGGAGGGACAGCCAATTATCTTAGCCGCGGGTGTTTCACCTGGCAAATGGAAGCGCCCCAGAAATCACCTGGCCCGAATCCCTGTCGGCTCTCTCTTCATTTCCGAAGCATTTCAGTGCGGCGCTCGATATAGGTGATCCTAAAAACCTGCCATCTAAATTCAGGCCGGTTTTGCTGGCATATTAAGTGGGAAGACCCATAGCTCTTGGCCTACCTCAACGACACGAGCTGCAGTGGAATGTGCATGGCGGTCTAATCCATGTCCGCTGCGCAGTACCCCATTATGGCCATGAGTACGAACTGCACTCATCGTCGTTCAGTTCCGCCCGAGGCTCTCACGACAGTCGAAATTGATTGATTCCTTCGAGTCATCAGCCCATCCAAATTTGATTCCAAAAGGAGGCCCACCTTGAATGCAAGCGTCGTCTTGGTCCTATCGTTAGCAACCGCCGTGTTAGCCGTTGCCTTACTGCGCGAACGCCGGCTGCGGCTGGCGCTATCGGACGGCAAGTGGGCTTGCAACTGGCGGCCCTCGGCGTGCGGCGGCTGGGGGTTAGTGGATTTTGACACGGTCGAGCTGACTAATATTACCACCCAGGGCTATGCCGCCAGAGACATCGGCCAATCGAAGGTGCTGGCGACGGCTGCGGCGATTAACCGAATTGATCCTGGAATTTGCATCACCCCGATGCGGGATCGATATCGACCGAAGCTTGAAATTGGCGCAGTGGTCTTTTGTTGCGTCGATTCCATCAATACGAGGGCTGCCATTTGGCGGTCCGTTCAAAGCCGTTGTCGCTTCTGGGCCGACGGCCGGATGCTGGGAGAAGTGCTTAGGATCCTGGTGGCCGCGGACCTCGAGGGACGGCGTCATTATCCGAGCACATTGTTCTCGGCGACCGAGGCCCAAACGGGCAATTGCACAGTGCAAAGCACGCTGTACGCCGCTAGCATCGTCGCGGGGTTGATGATTCATCAGTTTACACGCTGGTTGCGTGGAATCGCCGTGGATCGAGACGTGTCAGTGAATCTGTTGGCAGGCGAATGGTCGGTTTTGTGAAAGTTTGCATCGTTGTACTTTAAAGCCCTCACTGGGGCCGCCTTGCGGGGGCGGGTCAGGGGGCTTTTTTTAGCAATCATGAATTCGATTAGGGTACCCTCACCGCAACCACATTTACCACTCTAAACTTGCCCACGTTAGGCGGCCGCATCGTATGGGACACTTCGCAGCTTTACACATCGGGCACGATAAGCGTGACGGCTACCTATTTGGCCGGTGATTTTAATCGGGATGGCCACATCGACGCTGCCGACATTCTGCCGATGGAGCAGGCGCTGACAAACCTCAACAGTTACAAGGCGATTTATGCCCCTGATCTTAGCGATACGCAACTACTGCTCATCGGTGATCTCGATGGCGATGGCAAATTCACGAACGCCGATTTGCAATCGCTGTTAAATCTTCTCCTCTCTGGGGGCGGATCAACTACTCCCGTCCCCGAGCCTAGTGCGTTCGTGCTGGGCGTGGTGGTGATAAGAGGGCGGCGGCGACTTCGCATTTCGGCTATAATCCACCCATGAGTAACAATGAACAAGTAGCCGAGTTGGAATTGATGATCGCTCAAATGGAAGGGCAAATCGAAACGGCCGAGCGGCTAATTGAGACTTGCAAGATTCAGATTGCAAAACTCCGCGAACGTGTCGTGCAAATCCGCTCGCTGCAGGATGCCACGCGAGAATAATACCGCGCGAATTTTATCGCGGCGGGATCGACGGCTTGATCGGCCGTGGCGGCGGGGCATGAACCGGTTGTGGCTGTGCCGGCATTTGATTCTCCGTCTTTAATTTGGGGCGTCGAATCATGTTTTTGTCGCCCCGCCCGGCTGCTTGATTCTCATTGATAAGACTTCTTCGACGGCCCCTCCGTTGCACCGTTGGGAATTGATTTCAACATTTCTAACAAGCCGATGGAGCTTACGGAATACGACCGGTTCCCGATGGTCACTTTTGCAAGTGAATGCGTATCTTGGTGTAATCCAACATGGGCGTCGTGAGTACTGCTCCTGCCGGAATGGCGGTTGTATTGAATCAAACTGCCTCGGCCTCGACCATAAATTCAACCCCGTCTATCGCGCTGGGCCTAGATGAATTGTTCGCAGCCTCAACGAAGGCAGCAGTGGTTTCTCCTACAGTAACATCAGGTGCTGGTACTGCGCAATGGATCGAACGTATCCCCAATGCTGGAGCGGGAAGCGTAAGTCGCACAGTCGCGGCGGGATTCGTTTGTCGACCCTTCGCCAATGACCGACCTGTGGACGGACAACGATATCTCGGCCGTAAGCGATGAAGTATTTGCTGGCCTCGACAGCGATTTACTGTAATTACAATTGCGCGAACGTCGGCGCACTAAAGGTAGTAGGCAAGTGAATTTCTCCGAACCGTTCATCAAACCACCATTTTTGGAACGATCGTCTGCTAACCTTCTGATGGGCTACCTTGTGCGCGTCGGGCGCATCGCCCAGAAGCGCTGGGACGATGAGACGTTTTTGAAGGAATTCAGTCCGTAGGTACGAGTCAATTTCGAAACTTTTGTCCTATGACCCCTACCGTGCGAAACGCACAGACTCGGTTGGAATTGCCACCGAGAAAAACATAAACCTTCACCTGGAAAGGTTTTGCGATTTGTAAGTGGGCGGCCCCGGACTCGAACCGGGGACAACTACCGTGTGAGCGAGTCTTGTCTCAGCGATATCCCGGCTAAAATCGAATCAAGATCCTTCCAATTCTTCCAAATCTTCCACTGTTTTACAAGGATTCTGACGACCATTCTGACGGCCACTTATCGACGCGAATGAAATGCATGGACTAAGACGGCGGTCCCCCTCGGCGGAACGGAATGTCAACAATCTCGCGTTTGACGTTTGTTGGCACTTTGAATTCCAACACGAATTTGGACACTCGATCGCCCGACGATTGGTGGCCAACGCGACGTCTGGCGTCGACGGTCGTCAAACCAAGTCTTTCCGGAACAAAGTCAAATCCAGCGGCCCCATTAACCCGATCGGAACGTAATCGCAAGCAAATCCGCCTGGTTCAACGCAAAGGCAGCGTGGAGGCGGTGACACACGAGCACCACCCACTGTCATCTAAGTAAGCCGATGACTTCAGCGGTCTTAAAGCACGCCTGCCACACTCTCTCGTTTATTGTGGCAAATTCTTGCAATATTGGCGATTACACGACCATGTTCAGTCATTTCTTGTTTTCTGCGAGCGCGATTTTTTATGCGAGAAAGATCAGGTCTTGGTCCGTGTGTTTATATTAGTAGCTGATGGCAACGACTCGCTCTATGACGAATTTCCCCGAGACCAGAGCCAGTCTCATCCTGAGAATCGCCAACCGCGGCGATGCCCAGGCCTGGGATGAGTTCGTGCGCGTATATCAGCCGGCAATCTATCACTTGGCTTGCCGTCAGGGTTTCCAACACGCGGACGCAGAGGAACTGGCGCAAGAGGCCATGTTGGCGGTTGCCCGGGCCGTTGAGCGCTGGGCGCCCGATCCCCAGCGTGGCCGCTTTCGCAATTGGTTGTTTCGGATTGCCAGGAACCTCTCAGTAAATTTTCGGAGCCGTCGCAAGCACCAAGTGTGGGGCACCGGGAATTCAGGAATGCAATCACTGTTTGACGAGCAATGCAATCGGAAAGAGGCTTTGTCGCAGTTCTTCGAGCTTGAATACCAGCGTGCTGTGTTTCAATGTGCGGCGAAGCATGTGCAGAATGAAGTGAAGGAAAAAACTTGGCAGGCGTTCTGGCTGAGCACTATTGGAGACGAGCCGATGGCCGAGGTCGCCCGGCGGTTGGACCTCTCTATCGGCGCGGTTTACATTGCTCGTAACCGCGTGATCGCGCGCTTGCGGATCGAGGTTCGGCGAATTGAAGATGCGGCAAATTAGACTTCTGCAAAATCGGCGGCCATGAACGATTCTAGAAATCAGCCTACATGTCAGGATGTGCAGCTTGAAGTGCTGCTGTTCGGCGATGAACAAAGCGCCGAATACCAAGACTCCGCAAGCCATGTCGAATCGTGCCGACACTGCCAAGAGAGGCTTGCGGAATTGGCGGCCGAGGAAGGCGACTGGGCAAACGTGCGCACGATGCTTCGCCGCAATAAGCAAGAGACCATGCCGAAAACGACCGGCGAACGGAGCGATTCCGATTGCGAACCCCCCGCATCCACTCGGCCCATGAAGCTCGACTTCTTAGCGCCTCCATCACACCCGGAAATGCTCGGCCGGCTTGGTCGCTATGAGATCGCGCAACTGATTGGCGCCGGTGGCATGGGCATTGTATTCAAAGGCTTTGACACAGAATTGAACCGCCCAGTGGCCATTAAAGTGTTGGCGCCACATTTGGCGCACAGTGGTCCGGCGCGGCAACGCTTTGCTCGCGAGGCGCGCTCGGCTGCCTCGATTGTCCACGAGCACGTAGTCGCAATTCACGATGTCAAATCCGAGCACGTGGCGCCCTATCTCGTAATGCAATACATCGCTGGCCGCTCACTGCAACAACGCGTGGATCAGGAAGGACCATTGGCTGCCGTAGAGATTCTGCGGATCGGTTTGCAAGCAGCAGCCGGCCTCGCGGCGGCTCACGATCAAGGCGTGATTCATCGGGATGTGAAACCCGCGAATATTCTGCTGGAGAACGGCGTGGAACGCGCGATGCTGACCGACTTCGGTCTAGCGCGCGCAGCCGACGATGCTACGCTTACGCACAGTGGAATCATTGCCGGCACCCCAGACTACATGTCACCCGAGCAAGCGCGCGGGGGATCCGTTGACGCCCGGTCCGATCTGTTTAGTCTGGGAGCCGTGCTCTACTTCATGAGCACCGGGCATCCGCCCTTTCGGGCCGAGCAGGCAATGGCTACGCTGCACCGGATTTGCCACGATCGGCATCGAAACGTGCAAAACATCAACCCGAGAGTTCCCGACGAACTAGCTGACGTGATCGATCGGCTGCTCGAAAAGAAGCCAGGTCGTCGCTATGCCGCGGCCGACGAAGTGCAGCAGTCGCTTGCGCGGGCTTTGGCCGCCATCCAACAGCCATCGCCTTGGCGTGGGCGCCGCTGGCTACGAAGACTAAACCGCAGGCGTTGGCAGCTTTTGGCCGCCGCCAGTGTGTTGCTTTCCGTTGTCGCCGTCGGCTGGCTTGCAGGCTGGCTGAGTCCAAAGGCTGATGCTGGGCGCGCGGGCAAACCACTTGAAATCCAAGAGTTGGCCGTGGCGAATGAAGTCCTCGCCGGTCGGTTCCGCGCCGATCAAGCCGATATGGCCCGCATTGCGGACGAGCTGACAGCGATTAACCGATCAGTGCAACAGATTGAAAGCAGTGCATCTGAAGAATCGCTATCAGTTCTATCGTTGGGCGAATCGTGGCAGTTGGGGCTGAAGGCCGCTGCTGCGGAAGCCGCCCGTTTGGAGGAACGCTGGACACATGAATCGAACGACGCTTTACCTCTTAAATCCTTCACAGGAGAAAAACCATGAACAAGCCAATGACTGCCCTGATCGCGATCGGCATTGCCAGCGGAGCGATGGCGATCAATTCAGGCCGAAGTCAAGACTCTGGCGTCAGCACCAATACGTCAAGCGCGCCACGGTTGCCAAGCCGGCAGAACTCCGCCAGCGTGAGCGTATCAGGCGTTTCTGGCGCCAGTAATTCGTCGAATGGGAATTCCACTAGCACTGGCGGCGACCCAGCCATCGCCGCCATTCGCTCGGAAATCAAACAATTGACAGACCAACTCCGTCAGGCCGTCGACGAGCCGACGAAAGCCGATCTTGCCAAGCAATTGGAAACCGCGGTCTCGAAGTATTTCGATGAAGACCTGAAAATCCGCGAATCTCAATTATCGAAACTGGAAGCGCGCGTTACTAATCTTCGCAGCCAGTTGGAACGCCGGCGCAAGGCCAAAGGTGACATCACACAACTCCAAACTAAGGTGCTGATCAACGACGCCGATGGCCTCGGGTTCTCGGGCGCGTCGCTGCTGGATGACCATAATCCGCCCGCTGATAAGGCGCGCGAGGTTGTAAATCGGGCAACGCCTGTGGCTCCCTCTTTGCCGGCCCGGTGAACTGGCTAGTACTTCCTGTTCAATCGTGAAGCGAAAGTCTCCTCTGACGCGCGCAGGCGCGATTGATCGAAGCGTTACTGAAACGATTCGCCAATGCTCTAGAGCGGATTTCAAAACCTACCTGCCTTCCGAACAATCAAAGTTGTTTCAACGAAACTCGATGCAGGCATTGCTGGCAAACGAGGTCTTGAAACTGGCTTTAGGAAGTTATCTATGATCAATCACCACCCCGCGGAGAAGCAAATCGAAGAATTATTACAACCATGAGAAAGAATGGCCTGTCTTGGCGTGTGTTGATGTAAGCAGTGCAACACCTACCATATCTTTCCTTGTCATGCATCCATTGCAGTGGCAAAACTTCGCGAGGAGTAAAGCATGAACGCCAAGAATTTGATGACGACGTTTACTATTTTGGGGCTTAGTTTTGCGATTGCCGCAAACGCAGTGGCGGAAGATCCGAAACCAGCGCCTTCACTGGTTAAAGAGTTGGTCACCGCCGTCGGCCAAATGCAACAAATTTACGGACTGATTGACAAGCTGGACCAGCAGCTCTCCAAGCCCGGACCCGAGGCTGATCAATTGGCCGGCGAACTTCTCGGCTCGCTGGACCAAATCGAACGACACCCGGAAGTTAATAAATACATCCACGCGATCGTGGATCAAAAAAAAGAGCGACTAGCGGCGCAACTCTTCTTGCGCGTTGGACGAGCTCAACTGGCGGCAGGCGATTGGGGACGCATTGTTATCGGGCAATTGGTGGTCGAAGATGGGAAAATCGAGCCGGAAATGGTGCAGGCGCAAATGCCCATTCTGCAGGAAGGCTATTTTGCGGACGAGATCAAAAGCATTGATCTGCCGATTTGTTTTCGTGCACGGGGCTATCGCGATCTAGACGTGCAGCTTTCAAGTTACAAACACAGCTTGGCGAATGTCGACAAGGTCGTCCTTCGGCCACTGCCGCCCGAAGAGCGGGTCACGCTCAAAGGAACCGTTGCATTGGACGGATCATCCGACTTTAAGTCTGTCCAGCTCTATGTAGATACGGCAATGGGACCACTGAACACTCCCAGTGGCGGATACTCTCCACGGGCGAGCTGGCCAAAACCCATCACAGTACCCGTGTCCGAAGCGGGTGAGTTCACGGTTGAAGGGCTCAATCCCAGTGAAGTCACGGTGTTCGCCACCGCACCGGACCACGTCAATCAGTATAAAAAAATAGTGATGCTGTCGTCCGATCATCCCACAGACATGGGCGAGCTGCGTTTAATGAAATCCGATCTAGGTTTCTACGTGGGCAAAGCTGCCCCGGAAGGGGAGCTTAATTGGGAGAGTGATTATAGCTCCGCCTTAAAGCGGGCCGAGGCGGAGCACAAGCCACTGATGGTAATGATGACCGCCACTTGGTGCGGTCCCTGTAAAATGCTGGAGAAAGAAACGCTTAACGATCCCTGGATTCGATCGTTTCTGTCGCGCTTCGTGATCGTCAAAGCTTGCGAAGATAAAGACGTCGAAAAAAAATATGGAGGCGGCGCCTACCCGACGCTGATTTTTGCCGATTCCTCAGGCAGGCAAATGTACCGATGCACCGGCTACAAACCGGCATTCACTTTTGCGCAAGATTGCGCCAAGGCATTTGATTCTTTGTCGATCGAACAGCCCGAGGCCATAAAGACGCTCCTCGAGAAACAAATCGTCACGCTGAAGTAGTTGCGAATTCTCGACTGTTCAAGAGAGCATTACCTTCACATTCCTGCCAGACCATGCAGCAATGTTAGATACCTACGTTCTGCCACTGTTTTTCGCAAAGCGAAATGCTACTGATCGTTATGCCGGAACAAGATACGTTGTACATTCTGGGCCGCCAGCAAGGACTTGGCAAATGGTTATTTATGCGCCTGCACCTGCCCGACCCAAGAAGGCTAGCCACATAGAAGTCCCAACAGTTCATCAGCGCTTGAGACTTATCAACAACGGACCGTTTTTGGAATGGTATTCGCGTGTCTTCCAATGAGCTGCTTTATGCATCGCCGAATTGCTGGGTCAATGCGAAGTTTTCGAAGGAGTTTCAATTCGTAAATCTCGAAGCCAATTTCGAAACTTTTCCTGTGACCCCTACCGTGCGACATCGAAAGAACGGCGGATGCCTGCAAAGCGAAAAGTAACTCACGTTAGTCAACCGAACTTTGACGTCCGATTCGATAAGCAAGTGTTCCAGATGAAGAAATCACTCGGGAATTTGCGAGTGGGCGGCCCCGGACTCGAACCGGGGACAACTACCGTGTGAGCGAGTCTTTTCTCAGCAATATCCCCGGCTAAAATCGAGTGAACACGCTTCCAAATATCCCAAATCTTCCACCGTTTTACAAGGATTCTGACGACCATTCTGACGACCACTTATCGACGCGAATGATATGTATTAACACGTCGGTGTGTCGGGCCGGCAAGTGAAAGTGCATGAACTTCGAAGCTGACCAGCTCGAAATCGCCAGAAATACGATCATGGGCACCGTAATGGGAACTATGACCGGACTTGCGACCTATTTGCTTTTGCGCTTGACGAGGGAGCAGACCAAGACCAACGCGATTAGACTGCTCGACCGATGGCAAAAGCTTACAAATGACGCGGGCGCAACAGTAACATCGTCCGA
>DASRSD010000044.1 GCA_035656635.1 Pirellulales bacterium | reverse complement strand
TCATTTTGAAGCCGCCGGTCGTGCCTAACCCGTCGATGGGCGGGGCGCCGAAAGCGGCTACCACGGCCTCGCTGACTTCTTGGTGGCAACGCGCTTGCAAATCAGCAGCGATGGCATCGGCAGAAAGATCCGCACCGCGGCGCTCGTCGAAGGGCTTGAGCATCACGTACATCGATCCCAAATTCGGAGCATTCGCGTTCAAAATCAGCGATTGGCCGGAAATGCCGACCGTGTGATCGACTCCTGGCGCGTGCCCTACAATGGCTTCGATCCGGTCCATCGTGGCTTGTGTTCGCTCGACCGAAGCCGAATCGGGCAACTGCACATTGAGCAGCAAATACCCCTTGTCTTGTTGCGGCACAAACCCGGTGGGAGTACGACTGAACTGCCACCACGTGACGACCAGCAAACCGCCATAGGTTGCCAAGGCCAGCAAGCTGATGCGCAGCAAAGCGCCCACGGTTTTGCCGTACAGGCCAATCACCCGGTCGAAAAACTGATTGAACGCCATAAAGAATTTACCCAACACGGCATTTACCGGCCCAATAATTACCCGACCGACGATGCCGCCGATCAGCGCCCCGGGCGTAAACAGCGCGGCATCAACCGCCCAGGCCAACCCTGTCGATAGGCCTTCGCCATGCTCCGCGTTCAGCCCCAGCCGGTCGGCCAGCAATTTTTCACCCAGCCAAACCGTCAACACGCCGCCGATGATGCCGAAGAACCACCAGGGGAGCGCTTCCTTCTTGTGCACGTGGCCGTGTTCCCCTTCTTCCGATTTGAAAATCACGGCGGCCCGCGAGGGCGTCATCGTAATGGCGTTCACGGCGGAAATAATTGTCGAAACCGCAATGGTCACCGCAAATTGCCGGAAGAATTGCCCCGTTACCCCTCCCAGAAAGCAGCACGGCACAAACACCGAGCTGAGCACGAGCGTGATCGCCATGATCGGGCCGGTGATTTCGTGCATGGCTTTAATGGTGGCGCTGCGTGCATCCAAGCCGGTGGCAATTTGCCGCTCGATGTTTTCCAGCACCACAATGGCATCGTCAACGACAATGCCAATGGCCAGCACCAACCCGAACAGAGTCAAATTATTCAGCGTGAAGCCCATGGCCGCCATCACTGCGAAGGTGCCGATCAGCGAAACCGGCACATCAATCATCGGCAAAATCATCGCTCGCCAGTCTTGCAAGAACACCAAGACCACAATGGCGACCAATATCACCGCATCGCGCAGGGTATGAAACACCTCATTGACCGATTCGCGAATGAAGGGTGTGGTATCGTACACAATGCGGTAATCGAGCCCGTCGGGAAATCGCGTTTTCAGTTCCCGCATTTTGGCGTACACATTGCCGGCGGTGTCCAAGGCGTTGGAGCCCGGGAGTTGATAAATCGAAAGCGCCACCGAAGGCTGGCCATCTAACGTGCACGATTGCTCGTACTGCTGCGAACCCAGCTCCACGCGCGGCTTTCCTTCAATGACCGTTCCATCGGGCAACGTTTGCTTGGGCGTACAAGTCACCACATCACGCAAGCGCACAATGCCGGTCGAGGGGGACGCACCCGGGCTTGTTCCACCTACATTGGCCGCGGCAGCGCCGCCGCTGGCGCCCCCCGCCCCGGATTGACCGGTAGAAGTGGCGCCGGCTGTCGCCATGGGTCCGCCGGCGTTGGCCGCTTTGATGATGATATCCGCAAATTGATCCGGATCGGTCAATCGCCCAAGCGTATTAATCGTCAATTGAAATTGCTGGCCTGCCGGCGCCGGCTGCTGGCCAATTTGACCGGCCGCTACTTGAATGTTTTGCTGCGAGATGGCGTTGACCACGTCGTTGGCAGTCAAACTTAGGGCGGCGAGCTTATCGGGATCGAGCCATGCGCGCAAGCTATAATCGCGCTGCCCGAGATAGGTGATGCCTGCCACACCGGGCACGCGCCCTAATTCGTCTTTGACGTAAATCGTGGCGTAGTTGCTCAAAAAGATGTTGTCATAAAGCTTATCGGGCGAAATCAAATTCACAATCATCAACGTGTTGGGTGACATTTTCTTCACGTTGATGCCTTCGTTTTGCACCACCGCCGGAATCACGGGGAGCGCCAACGACACGCGGTTTTGCACCAGCACTTGGGCCATGTCGGAATCCATGCCCAAATTGAACGTGACGGTCAGCTTGTAGGCGCCGTCGTTGGTCGATTGGCTCGACATGTACATCATGCCTTCGACGCCGCTGATTTGCTCCTCAATGGGCGCAGCCACGGTATCGCGCACCGTTTGCGAATTTGCCCCGGGATAGGTAGCCGTGACTTGCACCGTGGGGGGCGTTACGTCTGGATACTGGGCCACGGGCAGCGTGAACACGGCCACGCCTCCGGCCAGCACGAAGACGACCGAAATCACGGTGGCAAAAATGGGACGATCGACAAAAAATTCCGCAATCACGCTGTCAGGCTCCAAAGCTTTTTAATGCCACGCGCTAACTGCCGCTTGCATTTTGCGTGCGAATCCGCCGATGAATTTCCAGAACAGCCAGCGCCGCCAAAATACCAGCCGTGGCCCCCACAAAACATGCCGGCTCCACGGCAAAGTGGGCCAATTGGCTGGATAAAAAACCGATGGTCAAGCCCAGCACGCCGCCGGCCGCCGTCGAGCCAATCCAACGAGAGCGCTCCGCGGTAAGCAATTGCGATTCTCCCAGGCCTTGAATCACATAAAAGAATACCGGCGTCAAAAAAACCCCGAACAGCGTCACGCCCAGCATTCCGCTAAAAACCGCCATTCCCAAGGAACGCCGCATTTCCGCGCCCGCGCCAGAAGCCACGACCAGCGGGATCACGCCGAAAATGAAGGCGAACGAGGTCATCAGAATAGGCCGCAGCCGCAACCGCGAAGCCTCTTCCGTGGCGTCAAACCGCGAACGCCCTTCCTCTTCGTGTAATTGCCGAGCGAACTCGACAATGAGGATCGCGTTTTTGCACGCCAGCCCCACCAGCACCACCAAGCCAATTTGCACGAAAATGTTCACGTCGCGGTGCGTCCATAAAATGCCCACCACCGAGCACAACAAGCACAATGGCACCACCAATATCACCGCCAGCGGCAGCGACCAGCTTTCGTATAACGCCGCCAGGGCCAAAAACACGCTGACCACGGCCAACGCGAACACATACATCGAGGTGTTGCCTGCCCGTTTTTGCATGAACATCAGCTCGGTCCAATCGGCCTTCATGCTCAGGGGCAGTTCGGCCGCGGCAATTTCATCGACCTGTTGAATGGCCGCGCCAGAACTATAGCCGGGCTGCAAGTTTCCGGTGATGGCGGCCGATTGGTACAAGTTGTATCGGGTTACGCTAATAGGGCCGTTGATTTCCTTGAGCTGCACCAGCGTTCCCAGCGGCACCATTTGTCCGCGATTATTTCGCACTTGAAATAAATTGACGTCGTCCGTGCGGTTGCGGAATTCTCCTGCGGCTTGCACAGTCACCTGCCAATGCCGGCCGAACTCGTTGAAGCTATTGACATACAGCGAGCCCAGCAAAATTTCCAGGGTTTGATTCACGTCGTTCAGAGAGACTCCCAAGGAGGCGGTTTTAATCCGATCGATCGTCAACAGCAACTGCGGCACCTTGGAGCGAAATTGCGTGGTTACTCCCACCAATCCCGGTACTTGCTGCTGCAGCTTGCGCACCACATTGTCCGTTTGCTGTTGCAAGATGGGAAGTCCTAAATCGCCGCGGTCCTCAATCATGACTTTAAAACCGCCCGCCACGCCGAGCCCCGGCACCGGCGAGGCGCCGTACACGGTCACTTGCGCATCTTGCACTTGCTTGGTCCATTGGTGGCGCAGGTTGGCCATAATCGCGGTATCGGGCAAATTTCTCCGCTGGGCGAATGGCTTGAGCACGATAAACATCGAAGCGTAATTGGGGCTGGTGGCCTGCATCACAAACGACAAGCCGGAAATGCCCACCGTATGGGCCACGCCCGGCGTTTGTCGGGCGATATCAGCCACCTGTTTTAGCGCCGCATTCGTGCGCTGCAAAGAAGCGGAATCGGGCAATTGAATGCTGCAAATCAAACGGCCTTGATCTTGCTGGGGCACAAAGCCCACGGGTGCGCTACGGAACACCACGTAGGTGATGACAATCAACAATCCATAAACGACCAGCACCGCCACGTTGAAGCGCATCATCCGCTCGACCGCCCAGGAATACGCCGACGTGCTGATGCCGAACAGCGTGTTGAATAGCCGGAAGAACCATCCCAAAAGCACATCGAACAGCCAAGTGACGGGATCGCGGCGGGCGCCATGCGGCTTCAATAAAATAGCGGCCAGTGCCGGGCTGAGCGTTAACGAACTAATGGCGGAAAACACTGTGGAAACGGAAATGGTCACGGCGAACTGCCGGAAGAATTGTCCCGTAATGCCGCCGACAAAAGCGCACGGCACAAACACCGCGCACAACACCAGCGCCACGGCAATGATGGGGCCCGTAACCTCATCCATTGCTCGGCGAGTGGCTTCGCGCGGATCCAAGCCGCGCGCCATCCAACGCTCGACATTTTCTACCACCACGATGGCATCATCCACCACAATGCCAATCGCCAACACCAAGCCAAACAACGAAATATTATTCAAGCTGAAATCCAACGCTTTCATCACAGCAAACGTGCTGATAATGGCCACCGGCACGGCGATGAGCGGAATGACGACCGACCGCCAATTCTGCAAAAAGATGAGCACCACGACCGCCACTAACAGCACGGCCAGAAACAGCGTGCGAACCACGTCGGAAACCGACTCGCTGATATACAGCGTGGTG
This sequence comes from Pirellulales bacterium, assembly GCA_035656635.1. Classification (NCBI taxonomy): domain Bacteria; kingdom Pseudomonadati; phylum Planctomycetota; class Planctomycetia; order Pirellulales; species Pirellulales bacterium. The sequence goes on along the minus strand of DASRSD010000044.1, from coordinate 13,121 downwards.
TCGTAAGCAATGGAATAATCGATTCCATCGGGGAACCGCTTTTTCAACTCTTCCATTTTTGCGCGCACGCGATCCGCAACATCCAGCGCATTGGTGCCGGGGAGTTGATACACAGCCAGGCCCATCGATGGCTGGCCGTCGAACAGACACGATTGATTGTAGTTCTGCGCTCCCAGCTCCACGCGCCCCACATCACGCACTCGGACAATGGCCAGCGAGGGCTGTCCAGGGCCGATGGTCGAACCCGCGCCGGGAGAGCCTGCGCCGGCCGCGCTGTTGATCGAAATATCTTCGATCGCCCCGGTGGTGTTGGTGTTGTCGGTGGCGGTAGAGGTGCTTGCCGTGGAAGAGGGCGCCGCGCCGTTGGCGCTGCCGCCGGTTGAGCCGCCCCCTCCGGTGGCGCTGCCGCCTGTGGTTGTGCCGCCGCCGGCTGCAGTTCCGCCTCCGGTAGTGGAAACGCCCAGCGTGGAAGTTGTGCTGCCGGCAGATGTCGTGGTGGAAGTTGTCGAGGCCATCGACGAAGCCGGCGCCACCGTGGCCGTGCTGCTGGCTCCGCCGCCGCGGGTAATCGAACTGGCTGCCAGGGTGCTGCCGCCGGCGGTTCCCGTCGTGGCAGTGCTGGACGATGTTCGAGAAGCGCTAGTTGCGGCGGCCGGGGCCGCTGGCACGCCGATATTTCCAACCACCGAACGAGGCGAGCCAGTCGCTTGTGCCGGCGAAGTCGTTTGGCTCACCTTCACAATAATGTTGGCAAATTCTTCCGGCTCGGTCAGCCGCCCCAACGTATCAATCGGCAGTTGAAACACTTGACCCTGCGGCGCGGGCTGCTGGCCGACTTGCCCGGCCGGGGCATCAAGATTTTGATTGCGAATGGCCGTGGCCACATCCAGGGCCGTCATGTCGCGCGCCGCGAGTTCTTGCGGGTCGAGCCAAATGCGAATGCTATAATCTCGCTCGCCTTGATAGGTGATGTCCGAAACTCCCGGCACGCGCAGCAGCTCATCTCGGATGTTAATCGTGGCGTAATTGCTCAAATAAATGTCGTTGTAACGCTGGTCCGGAGAGATGAAATTTACAATCATCAGAATGTCGGGCGTCCGTTTGCGAATCGTAATGCCCTGGTTCTGCACTTGCGTAGGCAACTGCGGCATGGCCAGGGTGACGCGGTTTTGCACCATCACCAGCGCGGTGTTCAAGTCGACGCCAATGTCGAACGTGACGGTCAAGGAGTAGGAACCGTCGTTGCCCATTTGCGACGACATGTAGAGCATGCCGGGCACGCCGTTCACTTGCTGTTCGATCGGCGATGCGACGGTATCGGCCACTACCTTGGCACTTGCGCCGGGATAATTGATGGAAATGGAAACACCCGGCGGTGTGATTCGCGGATATTGCGCAATGGGCAAATAGAACAGCGCGATCCCGCCAATGAGCGTCATCACAATCGACACGACCGACGCAAAGATGGGGCGGTCGATAAAAAATCGTGAAATCATAGCTGGCAGAACATGTGGGTGGCCATTTCGTTAGCTGGCCCGGTCTGCATTTCAATCGGTTTTCAGTTCAATCGCTTTTGGCGGGGCCCGGCGAGGCTTTCGCGCCGGGGGAAGGGGAATTTTTCGAATCGGTTGACTGTTTAGCGCCGGATTTTGCATCCCTCGATTTCGCGGCGTTGGACTTGCCCGCGTCCGATTTTCCCTCGGCGGGTTTACCGCTGGCGCTGGTCATGCCTTCACTGGAAAGGCCCAGCGTGGGCATGGGCTCGCGGTCTGGCGTAATTTGCATGCGCGGACGAACCTGCTGAATGCCGCCGATTACTACCCATTCGCCGGCCTTTAAGCCGGAATCGATCACGCGCAGGCCATCTTCCTCCAGCGCGCCGGTTTCAACACGTTGCTGTTGCACGATGTTTTTATCGTCCACCAGGTACACGTACTTCATGCCTTGGTCGGAACCAATGGCGCGGTCGATCACCAGCAGGGCATCGTGCGGCTGGCCAATCGGCAATCGCACGCGGACAAACATTCCCGGCGACAACAGCCGCACGCCGTTCGCGGGCTTGGCGTTGGACACCACGCCGCGAACGGTAATGCTGCCGGTGCCTGGATTCACCTGGTTATTCACGAAATTGATGGTGCCCTCGTGCGGATAGCCTTCTTCCCCTTCCAGGCCAATGAACACGGGAATTTCTCCCTGTTGGTAACGCAAAATTTTGCCTTCGTTCACCGCTCGGCGAACGCGCAGCACGGTATTTTCGTCGATGTCGAAATAGACATACATCGGGTCGACCGAAACCACCGTGGTCAACTGCGTTTGATCCTGATTGACCAAGTTCCCCGGCGTGAGGTAATAGCGGGAAATTTGCCCGGTGATTGGCGATTTTACTTGGCAAAAGCCCAAGTTCAAATTGTAAACTTCCAGGCTGGCTTTGGCGGCTTGCACCGAAGCCTCGGCTTCCTCTTCCGCCGCTTGGTAGCGATCCAAATCTTGCTTGCTGATGGCGCCTGGCGTTTTCCCCAGCTCCTTGGCCCGGGCGTTGTCGGCCATGGCTTCCTTCACGCGTGCTTCGTTGAGCAGCACCTGCCCTGCCGCCTGATCGTACTGGGCCTGATAAGGGCGCGAATCGATTTCAAATAGCACGTCGTCTTTTTTTACTTCCGCGCCTTCTTTGAACGGCGTGTTGACCAAATAACCAGTCACGCGCGGAACCACGCTGACGGCTTGCGGCGCCTCGATGCGCCCGGTGAAATCTACGAAATCGGTCACTTGCCGTTCGACGGGCTGGCTGATCGGAATCGCCGGCGGCTCAGCCGGCGCAACATTCAATGCCTTAGCACTGCACCCGCATTGGCCGATTATCGCCAATGACAAACACGCCCCGGCGAACCCCAAATTCTGTTTCATACGTTTTGGCCGAATTGCCTCCTCAATCTGTCCTAAGCTCCGTCTCCTGAAGCGGCGTCAGATATTACCGCAATGCATCCCCGGTGGAATGCTGCTGCATCCTCCCAGAACCGCCAACTTAAGCATATCAGGTTGGCTTGGAAAAACCACGATCAACCTGCATGCTTTTCGGCGGCAAAGAATCGACCTTCGTGGGGGTTGGCAACTACTTGCCAAGCCGGCGTTTAATGCTCGCGTTCGGTTGGCGAACGATCTTGCGACCCTGGCACGGCCTCGGTGAATGTTTCCGTCAAGTGCAACGTGGCCTTCTGGCGAATGTCGCGGGACGATGCGCCGATTTCGATTGCGTAGTCACCGGCATCGGCTTTCCACTCTTTGCCCGACACGTCGAAGTAGGCCAGATTCCGCGGCGTGAGTGTGAAATCCGCCGTTTTGGTTTCGCCCGGCTGGAGCGCAATTCGGGAAAAGCCTTTCAATTCGCGGACCGGCTTATCCACTTGCGGCTTCAAATCGTGCACGTATAGCTGCACAATTTCATCGCCGGCGCGCTGCCCGGAGTTGGTGACGCTCACACGAATCTGTGCCGTGCCGCCCGGCTTGAGGTTTTCGTCCGCCAACTTCAAATTGCTGTAATCGAAAGATGTGTAGGAAAGTCCATGCCCAAACGGAAACAAAGGCTGAATGTCTTTTTTATCAAAGTGCCGGTAGCCGACGTAAATTCCCTCGGCATAATTTACGCGCCCGTTCTTGCCTGGAAAATTTTCAAAATCGGGATAGTCTTTGCGCTGCGCAGCAAAGGTTGTCGGCAGCTTTCCGGATGGATTCACGTCGCCGAACAAAATGGCTGCCACTGCGGCGCCCCCTGCTTCGCCAGGAAACCAAGTTTCGATGACCGCTGGCACCGCATTGATCCAATCGGTCATCGTGACCGGCGTTCCGTTGTTCAGCACCACCACCGTATTCTTATTCGCCGCCGCGATGCTGCGAATCAATTGATCCTGGTCGTGCGGTAAATCCATCGAGGGCCGATCGTGTCCTTCTCCCTCGGTGTGGCTGGTCGAAACGCAGACGACCGCCACATCGGCCCCTTTCGCCGCCGCCACAGCCTCGACATAGTGCGCTTGCGTGGGGGGCGCCCAGTTGAGTTTAGCCACTGCAGACCCGCCGGCTTGGTAATATTCGATTTCTAGCTTGCGAGCCGTGTCGACCTGGAAATCGACGTTGGCTTCCAACGTGGTGGCTGGGCCGTTTTTCCAGCGTTCTATAATTTTTTTACCGTCGAGCTTCACGCGGAAGCCGTCGTCGCCGGTGAAGAACAAGGTGTACGTGCCGCTAGTGGGCGCTTTCAGCTCAGCGGTCCAGCGGGCGCTAAAATCGGTTCGGGGCGGCCCTTCCCACGCGCCGTGCTCGGTATCGAACTGAAGTTGATTGTCGACACGTTCCAGCAGTGGCGCGCCCTCCAAGGCAACTCCGTGAAAATATTCCGCCTTAAATCCGTGCTCCGTTCCGCCCGGCGCCGTGATGGCGGAAGCGGGAATTGGCACATTGGTTTCGCCGGGGACGTAATTCACCTGCATCTCTGCGCCAGCCAATTTTTGTAGGCCTTCCAGAATTTGAATTCTAAAGAACGAATTCACCGCCGGGCTCCCCTCCGCGCCAATTTGCATTTCGATCGCCGGTTCGCCAATGACGGCAATGCTGTGGATGTGATGCCGGTCCAGTGGCAACAACTTACCGGCGTTCTTGAGCAGCACAATGCCTTTATCTGCCGCTTCCTCAGCAATCTGTTGATGTTCCTTGGAATTGACCATTTCGGAATTGGGCGGCGGCGGGTTGTCGAGCAGCCCGACCCGCACAATCGTGCGCAAAATGCGCTTCACCGATTCGTCGACCGCCTGCTGCGACAAGCTACTACTGCGTAGGGCCTCTTTTAATTTGTTGATCGTTTCGAACTGGCCACCGGGCATTTCCAAGTCATTCCCGGCTTGCGCTACGGGCACCTCGTGAACTGCCCCCCAGTCCGACATCACGAGTCCCTCAAAGCCCCAGCCTTTTTTCAGCACGTCGAGCAACAAGTAAGAATTTGCAGAGGCATACGGACCATTGATTTTGTTGTACGAATCCATCAGCGACCAAACGCGGCCCTCCTTGACTCCGGCTTCAAAGGCCGGCAGATAAATTTCCCTCAGGGCGCGCTCGCCCACTACGACATTCACCGTGTTCCGATCGACTTCCTCATTGTTGCAAGCGAAGTGCTTAATGCACGCCGCCACGCCGGTGCTTTGCACCCCCCGGATGTAAGCGACGCCCATACGTGCGGCCAGAAACGGATCTTCGGTCATGTATTCGCCGTTGCGGCCTCCCAGGGGCGAACGCTGAATGTTCACCGCCGGCGCAAGCAACACTTGCGAGCCTGTTCCCTTGTTGCGCACTTCTTCGCCAATGGCCTTTCCGATGCGGTGGATCAAGTCAACATCCCAGCTCGCGGCCATCGCCACGCCGCACGGAAACGCCGTCGCCGGACCTTGCGTTGTCTTGCTGCCACCGCGCACGCCTTGGCCAGCATCAACCATCGACATCGCCGGCACGCCGAGGCGCGGAATCGGTTGCGTAGTGAAGCCCGTGCCGGTTAACAGATGCAACTTTTCATCCTGCGTTAAACGAGTTGCCAAATCGTTGACGCGATCTTCCAAGGCCGCTTTCGGATTTCGGTAGGGGGGCGCGTCATCGGCCGCAGCATGTTGTGCAAAAGCGACACAAACCAGCGCCAGTAAAAGCGCTCTACTTACTGCGCGTTGGTTCCCGCCACTGGGCGTAGTTTTCCGACATTGACACATCAAACCGGTCCACCCGATTGTGAACATCGTTGGTACTCTCCCTTACAGTAGAAGTCGGTTCCTCAACAGCCGGCACTCTCGCCCAGCGTTCGTACGGACTGCACTCAGTTGCCTAACCCAATTTAGAAGCCCTTCCATTCTATCCGGAAAAAATCCCAGCAAAACTTAAATTCTTTCCCCTGGTTTAACTCCTTTCCACGTGGAGCCGCAATGGGCACGTCACGGGGTAATTTGAAATTTTACACGGCTGCATCGCCCGACTGATACCGTCGGGCTAGGGTGCAAAATGTTCCACGACCCACCACCAAGGGACGGTGGAAATGGCCGCCAGCGCATGATATGATGCCAGCTCAAGGGGGGGTCGTTCTGGCCGGTGCCTGAGGGATCCCAAATCTCCGGGCGAAGGAATAAAGTGGTCCGCCTATCTCAGGGTACAGGCGCCTATTCTTTAACTCCTTGCTTGCCAGAACGTTCTCTAGTGCTGCGCCGCGGCACTAGGGGTAAGTTGGCAAAATCGATTTCACGCTATTCCGTGCCCCATGCAGCGGTGGAATAAGTGAATGTAATCAGGGACAAGGAGATGCTCCATATGGCGCTAGTGCGGAACGAGGTTACGTTGCCGCAGATTGCTACAACCGCGATGCGTCCCGTAGCACAGACCATTGCTGTGGTAATCGCGCTGGCCGTGCTGCTAGTTACACCCCCAGCGGATGCTGACGATCTTGCTACGATCACGCAGCGGGTCACAGCACAACTGCTTTCGTCGGTGCCCTCTACCTCCACCGTTCAAGGCTACATGAATAGCCTGCAATCGAACGGCAGTTGGTCCGACATTAACTATGCCAACATGGCCCAAACCAATTGGACTCCGCTCACGCATTTGCAGCGCCTGGAGGCCATGGCCGAAGATTATTCCAGCAGCTCCAGTACGTTGTACCACAACGCCACGCTGGGAGCCGATATTTCCAACGCCTACAATTATTGGATTTCCGTCGATCCGCAAAGCACCAACTGGTTCGATAACGATATCGCCACGCCGCAAAACTTGGGGCAAACCATGGTGTTGGTGAGCAATTCCATTCTTAGCCCCAGCCAAATTTCGTTGGGGCAAAACATTTTGGCGCGGGCCAAGGGCGACATTCCCAGCCAGACCGGTCAAAACGTCGTCGACGAAGCCATTGCCGGAATCTACAGCGCCATTGTTTCCGGCAGCAACTCCGACATGTCCAGTGCCTTCGGCTCCATCGGCGGCACCATCACCGTGATTAGCGCCCATAGCAATGGCAACGGAATCCAGGCCGACCACAGTTACGAATTTCACGGGCCGCAACTTTACATGGGCGGTTATGGCACTTCGTACATTAACGATACGCTCAATTGGGCCGCGATCGGCGCAGGAACACAATATGACCAAAATTCCATCACCACCAATCAGCTGCATCTGCTGGTGGACTATCTGCTCGACGGAACGCAATGGTTTATCCGCGGTAAGACCATGGATTTAACCGCCGACGGTCGGCAAGTTACGTTTTCCAGCTTTGTTGGCGCCGGCGATGGCTTTGTTACCGCCATCAATAATGCCTTGGCGCTGGGGACGTATCGGCAATCCGAGCTGCAGGCGTTTCTGGCTCGCCAGCAGGCCACCATTTCCTCCGGACAAGCCAGCACCACGGCGAACGTCCTATCGGGCAATCGAGATTTCTTCGATTCCGAAGCCATGGTCCAGCAACGGGCCGGTTATTACGCCTCGGTCAAAGTTACTTCCACCAGAACGAGCCAGCCGGAGCAGGGCAACAGCCAAGGTTTGAAAAATTTGTATTTGGGCGACGGCGTCAACCAGATTATGGTCACCGGCAATGAATATCTAGGTATTCAGCCCAGTTGGAACTGGCGTCGCCTGCCGGGCACCACCGTCGAACAAGATTCGCGCTCCCTAACGCCTCCCGGGACGTTTGGTGCAACCAAAGGCACCACGGCTTATGCCGGCGGCGTGTCGGACGAAACGTACGGAGCAGAAGCGTTCGCTTATAACCGCTTCGATGTCGCCGCACAGAAAAGCTGGTTCTTCTTCAATAATGAAGAAGTTGCCCTGGGCGGCGCCATCAACGCGCCCAATGCCACCAGCGAAGTCGATACCACGCTCAATCAATGCCTGCTCACCAGCACGGTTTCCTACGAGACCACCGCCAGTTCCACCATTCAGACGTTGACCACCGGCACGGTCACGCCGACGAATCTTAAATGGGTATACCAAGGAGGCGTGGGTTACTTCTTCCTTACGCCGGTCAGCAATGCCACGATTATGGCCGTCGCCCAGTCGGGCACTTGGGCTGCGCTGAACACGGCGGAAAGTTCCTCCACGGTCACGCAAAACGTATTCACGCTGTACATCAACCATGGCACGGCCGTCAACAACGGCAGCTACAGCTACATTGTCGTGCCCAATACCACGGCCGCGCAAATGGATTCGTACTTTGCTTCCACGCCGATCCAATTCATCCGCAACGACGCCACGGTTCAAGCCGTTCGAAACTCGGCGCTAGACCTGACCGAAGCCGCGTTTTATGCCGCCGATTCCTTTACGATGGTTCCCGGCCAAACGGTCGGGGTGAATGCGCCTTCCACCATCATGCTTCAGCGCCCCCAAGCCAATGTGCTGAAGCTTTCCGCCTCCAACCCGCAAGCGGCGGCACTTGCGCTGCAAGTCCAACTGACCGGTGTGACGCTCTCCGGTTCCACATCCACGTGGTTCGATGCCCTGGGAAACGCCACGGCTACCTTCAACTTACCCGGCGGCAACCTGGGTGGCTCCACCAGCGGCATTACGCTCAGCTCCGATGGCAACGCCAATCCCACGGTTTCGCTCACCAGCAACGACCAATTGACCAACTCCACTTATGCCGTGAGCTCCGCGATTGCCCTGCCCAATAACACCACGTTCAACGCCGATCAGTTCTCGACGCTCAGCTTCACGAATACCATTAGCGGACTGCATTCCATCACCAAAACCGGAGCGGGCACGCTTGCTCTTTCCGGCTCCAACAATTTCGCTGGCGGCCTGATCATCAACGGCGGCTATGTTCGAGCGCTCAGCGTCGGTGCGCCGGGAAGCGGATCCATCAACGCCAATGCCACCGGCACGCTGGTCATCGGCGCGAATTTGACCAACCCCATTGCACTTTTCGGCGGTGCGCTGGCATTCACAGGCGCTCCCACATTTTCGGGCAACTTGACCGCCGAGCCAGGAACCACTTCGACCATTGAAAGCTTCGATCCCTTGGCGCCGACCACTAGTGTGAATGAAACATTCACGGGCAATTTGCAAGGCAGTGGCAATATTATCCTGCAGAACGCCACCGGAATCACCTCGCCCGACGGCGGCCAAGGTTTCCGCATCAACGCCGCCAATTCCAGCAATTTCAGCGGCACCATTACGCTTTCGCACAATGTGAAAAGCGAGTTGTTTGGCACGACCTCGGGAAGCACCACGCCTGTCGGCACCGGAACCATTGTGCTCACCGCCGGCGATGCCGCACTGGGAGGCACGGTTAACACCGTGACCACAACCGGCGGTTATTCCGAGCTGAATCTGCGCAACAACACCACTGGCAGCCAAATTTATGGGAACAATGTGCAGGTGGTTGGGTCGGGCCTGGTGGTGCTAAATCCCTTGGGCACGGCGGCCGCAGGGTTGAGCGATACGCTGGGCAGCCTCACCATCGGCGGCGGCCAGCAGTTGGGCATTTATTTGGCCAGTTCCGCCAACAGCCATCCGATTGTGTTCCAATCTGTCACCCTCGACGGCGGCGTGGCCACCTTCGCGCCGAAAATCAACGGCTTCGGCGCCAGCAATTCCACCGGCGCTGATCTGTATTTGGGAACCATCAGCGAATCGGTCGCCGGCTCGGGCATCAACATGTCGGGCCTGCGCACCCTGTTTTTGACCGGCGCCGATACATACACCGGCGCCACTACCGTTAGCGGCGGCGCCTTGCAGCTCAATAATTCCCTGGCGCTACAAGACAGCACGCTGAATTACAACAACCAGGGAGGCACGCTCAGCTTCGGCACGCTCACCAGCGCCACCTTCGGAGGCTTGTCGGGCTCGCAGGATTTGGCGCTGACCAATACATCGTCCGCTCCGGTGGCACTCACGCTGGGGAACAACACCGCCACGTATTTTGGCGCGCTCAGCGGAGGCGGCTCGCTCATTCAAAACGGGCCCGGCACCACACAGTTCCTTGGCACGAGCACCTATACCGGCACAACAACCATCACCAGCGGCACGCTTTCCCTATTGGCCTCCAATGCCATTGCGAAAACTTCGCAGGTTATTCTGGGGGGCGGCACATTCGCCACCAACGGATTTGGCCAAGATTTCACGACCTCGGCCTCACCCGCCACATTGGGGCTTACGGCCAATTCGATTCTCGATTTCGGCGCCGGCGGCGCCAACAGCGTTAAATTTGCCGATTCCCACGCCAATAGTTGGAGCGGAACCTTGGCTGTGAACAATTGGACGTTCGGCGCCGACCATTTGATGGTCGGGACCAGTGGCGCCGGTCTGACCGCTACTCAATTGAACGACATCCAATTCGCCGATTTCGTACCAGGCGCTTCGATCACGGGCGTGGCAAATAGCATTGCCAGCGCCGGAGAAGTAACGCCCCGCATCGGCGATATTAATCAAGATGGCTCAGTCAATTCCATTGATCTCGTGGCCTTGATGCAAGCCATGATTGATCTCGGCGCCAGCGGCACTAGTGACATCAATAGTTATGCGTACCAGCATCCGGCGTTCAGCAATGCGGACATCAAATTCATTTTGGATGTGAACGGCGACGGCCGCGACACTAACGCCGACGTTCAGGCGCTAATCAATTACCTTCTTGCCGGCCACGGCAATACTTCGCCGGTGCCCGAGCCCAGCGCTTGGGTGCTGCTGGCTTTAGGCGCAGTATGGCTCGTTCGACAAAAGCGGCGAGATTAAATTGCAATTAGGGCGCCGGAATGGCCGCCATTCTTTCCCACAGCCGGCCCGATACGCTGACCGCTTCCTGGCAAGCGGTTGCCTCATTGCAGGTTACCACGCGTCGATCCTGCTGCACATAGTCGCCGCTAACCAGCACATCGCGCACATGCTGCGCGCCGATGGCAAAAATGAAGTGCGCCGCCAAATTATCGGCAGTCAGCAGCGTGAAGGGGACATAATCGGTAATCACCACGTCGGCTTCTGCCCCCACGGCAAGCTGCCCCAGTGTCACTCCCAGCGCCGCCGAAGCCCGCCGCGCCGATGCCGCCAGCATTCGCAATACGTGGTTTGGCGTTAAACCCTGTTGGGCATCGCACGCTTTGAACCAGGCCTGCCGAGCTTCGGTAAACATGTCGGCGCCAATGCCGTCGGTTCCCAGCATCACCGGCGCGCGAAACTTTGCCACCGGCGTGTACCCGACCGAGTTGTTCATGTTCGACCGCGGATTGTGCGCCAGCGTTAGCCCGACGGCATTGACCCGCTCAATCGCTGCCGCATGTAAATGTGTGCCATGCGCGAAAATAGTCGCCGGCTGCACCAGGCCGTGCCGCTCCAGACGTTCCATGAGCGCCAGGCCATGCTCGCGGCGGCAAGCTTCCTCATCGCAGGGATCTTCCGCGACGTGAATGTGCACCCCTGTGTGGAATTCCTCGGCCATGCGCGCTGACAGATCGAGCGATTCATCCTCCAGCGTGAACGCCGCATGCGCCCCCACCAGCCCGGCAAACCGCCCGGAGCGATTCGTTCGGCACTTTTGCAAATAGCGTCGATTTTCTGCCAGCCCGGCCTCTCGACCGGCGCGGCCGTTGCGGTCGGTAGTTTCGTAGCACAGCACGCCCCGTATTCCCACTTGCAAGAGCCCGCGCTCCACGAGATCGAGCGATCCGGCAATGCACTGGGGTGAAGCGTGATGATCGATGAGCGTGGTCGTGCCGCAACGAGCGGCCTGTAGCGCGCCCATCAATGCGGAGGTTAAAATCGATTCCTCATCGAGCGCCCGATCCAGCCGCCACCAAACCAACTGCAAAATCGCCAGAAAGTTTTTTGGCGGCCGCGGCGGCGCAGGCATGCCCACCGCCAAGGCCGAATACAAATGGGTGTGGCCATTGACTAAGCCCGGCAACACCACCGCCCCGCCGCAATCGACTATGTTATCGCCGGCCGCCGGCTGCACCTCTCCCCGGGCGGCAATTTTCCCGCCGTCGATTCGCAGGCTGCCCAATTCCACGCGCGGCGGATCAATATCGCACAAAAGCGCGTTTTGCAGCACCAATGCCATCACGATTTCTCCACAATCGCCAGCACGGCATCCAGCGTCGGCTGCACGTCAAACGGTTCGCCCACTGCCTTTAAGGCGCCGACAATATCTTTCAAGCCGTTGCCGGTAATCATGGCCAGCACGCTTGATTTGGCGGTGAGAATTCCCTGCTCGCGCGCCACGGCAATTCCGGCAATTGCAGTCGCTGCGGCCGGCTCCGCAAACACGCCTGTCAACCGTCCGGTCAGCGGCACTGCCTGCATGATTTCTGCATCGGTCGCCGTCACGTAGGTTCCGTTGCTCTCCCGCACGGCATTTACTGCCTTGCGCCAATTTCGTGGCACGGGCACATTAATACTGTCGGCGTAGGTGTCGCCGGTTCCGGAGCGGTCCAGCTTGCCGGTTTTGAAGGCTTCTGCAATGGGTGCGACGCCTTCCGCTTGCACGCCCAGCATCCGGGCCGTCCAATTGGTAATGCCGACGGCTTTCATTTCCACCACGCCCTTGTGGACGCCGGCAATCGAGCAGCCGTCTCCCACGCTGCACGCGATCCACTCCGGCGGATCGTCGGCACACTGCTCGGCCGCCTCCAACCCGCCGGTTTTTTTCCCTTCCACCAAATACGGATTGATGGCTGCATTCCGATTGTACCAGCCGAACTTCTGGCAGGCCTGCGTGCACAAATCGTAAGCCTGGGCGTACGTGCCTTGCACCCGGAATACCCTCGCTCCGTACGCCAACTGTTGGGCCAGCTTTCCTGGCGGCACATTTTTTCCGACAAAAATATTGCAGGCCAAACCGGCCACCGCTGCCGAGTAGGCCAAGCTGCTGGCGGCATTTCCGGTCGAGGCGCAGGCAATCGTCTGCATTCCCTCCTGCATCGCCCGTTGCACGCCGACGGAGCTGGGCCGATCTTTGAACGAGCCGGACGGATTCCGCCCATCGTCTTTCAATCTCAACCGGGCAATGCCCAGCGCCTGGGCCAGCCGCGGGGCTTCGATGATGGGCGTCCACCCCAAGTGCCCCTGCGTGGGGCAAAAATTTTCGTCCAGCGGCAAGAGCTCCCGATATCGCCAATGCGACCGGGTGC